>DAIDHU010000001.1 GCA_027451915.1 Thiomonas sp.
CTGCTCGCGGGCTTTCGCGGCAGCGTGCTGGTGATCAGCCACGATCGCGCCTTCATCGACGCCGTGGTCACGCGCATCATCGAGCTCGACCGCGGCGTGCTGCGCAGCTATCCGGGCAACTACGCGGCCTTCGAGCAGCGCAAGGCGCGCGAACTCGCCGACGAGGCGCTGGCGCAGGCCCGCGCCGACAAGCTGCTGGCGCAGGAGGAGGAATGGATCCGCCGCGGGGTCGAGGCCCGGCGCACGCGCAGCGTCGGGCGGGTGCAGCGCCTGCAGCAGCTGCGCAGCCAGCGAGCGCAGCGCCGCGAAGCGCTGGGCAGCGTGCGCCTGGAACTCGATCGCGGCGAGGCCAGCGGCCGCATCGTGGCCGAGCTCCAGGGCGTGAGCAAGGCCTTCGGCGAGCAGCAGGTGGTGCGCGAGCTGTCCACCATCGTCCTGCGCGGGGACAAGGTCGGCATCCTCGGGCCCAACGGCGCCGGCAAGACCACGCTGCTCAAGCTGCTGCTGGGCGAGCTGGCGCCGGACCGCGGCAGCGTGCGCCAGGGCAGCCGCCTGCAGGTGGCGTATTTCGACCAGATGCGCGCCGCGCTGGACCTCGAGGCCACGCTGGCCGACACCATCAGTCCGGGCAGCGAGTGGATCGAGATCGGCGGCGCTCGCAAGCATGTCAGCGCCTACCTCGGGGACTTCCTGTTTCCGCCGTCGCGCGCGCGCTCGCCGGTGAAATCCCTGTCCGGCGGCGAGCGCAACCGGCTGTTGCTGGCGCGCCTGTTCGCGCGCCCGGCCAACGTCGTGGTGCTCGACGAACCGACCAACGACCTGGACATGGACACCATCGAGCTGCTCGAGCAGCTCCTGCAGGACTTTCCCGGAACGGTGTTCCTGGTCAGCCACGACCGCCGCTTCCTGGACAACGTGGTCACCAGCACCCTGGCCTGGGAGTCGCCGGGCTGCTGGCGCGAATACGAGGGCGGCGTGGAGGACTGGCTGGCGCAGCGCCAGCGGGTGGCGCAGGCCGCGGGGGCCGGCGCTGCGGCGGCGGCCCCCGCGCCGGTTGCCAGTCCCCAGGCGCCACGCGCGGCGGCGCCGGCGGGCGCCCGGCGCAAGCTCAGCTACAAGGAGCAGCGCGAACTCGAGCAGCTGCCGGCGCGCATCGAGCAGCTCGAGCAGGAGCAGCGCGAGCTCACCCGGGCCCTGGGCGATCCCGCGCTGTACCGCGAGCAGCCGGGCCGGGTGGCCGCGATGCGCGCGCGCTTCGACGCCATCGAGCAGGAACTGGGCGCGGCGCTGCAGCGCTGGCAGGACCTCGAAGACCTGGGCCCGGCGGGCTGAGCCGCTCAGCCCGCCCGGTGGTAGGGGTGGCCGGTGATCACGCTGTGGGCGCGGTAGATCTGCTCGGCGAGCAGCACCCGCGCCAGCCCGTGGGGCAGCGTGAGGTCGGACAGGCGCAGCAGCAGGTCGGCCGAAGCCTTGAGGCCCGGTGCCAGCCCGTCGGCGCCCCCGATCACGAAGGCCACGTCGCGCCCCTGCTGGCGCCAGCCCCGCATGGCCTCGGCCAGTTGCAGCGTGGTCATGCGCTGGCCGCGTTCGTCCAGCACCACGCGCAGGGCCTGGGCGGGCAGGGCGTCCTCGATGCGCTGGGCCTCGCGGTCGATCACGCTGGAGCTGTCCAGGCCCGCGCCGCGGGATTCCGCGCGCAGCTCGCGCAACTGCAAGGGCGTCTGCGCCGGCATGCGCCGGGCGTATTCGGCGTAGGCCTCGTCGACCCAGCCGGGCATGCGCTGGCCGACCGCGATCAGCCAGTACTTCACCGTGCCGGCCTTCTCAAGCCTTGGGCTTGGCCCGCTTGGCGGCCGCGGGGCGCGGAGCCGCCGCCTTCGCGGGCGCCTTCGCCGCGGGCCGCGCAGCGCGGGCAACGCCTGCCGAGGCCGAACGCGCGGTCTTGGCCGCCGTGTTCGCGGCCGTCTTCCTGGCGGGCCTGACGGTCGGCTTCGTCGCGCTCGCTGCCTCGGCCGGCGCCGCGCGCCGGGCCACCGGCGCGGAATCGCCCGTGGCCTTCGCGACCGCGGCCTTGCGGGCCGGCGGCCTGGAGGCCTTGGCCGGCGCCTTGGCCGGTGCCTTGGCGGCGCCTGCGCGCGCGCTGCCCGAGCCCGCGCTGCGCGTGGTCCTGCCCGCGGAGGCCTTGGGCGAGGATTTCGCCGCGGGGCCGTCGCCGGCCCTGCGCACGCCGGGCTGGGGCTCGGGCGGCTGGCGCACCTTCAGGTGCACGCTCTTGCCGCCCCAGATGTCTTCCAGCTTGTAGTAGGCGCGGATGGCCGGCTGCATGATGTGCACCACGGCGTCGCCGCAGTCCACCAGCACCCACTCGCCGCTGTCGGCGCCTTCCGGGTTCTTCACCGTGCCGCCGGCTTCGCGCACCTTGTCGCGCACGCTGGCCGCCAGCGCGCGGGTCTGGCGATTGGAGCTGCCGCTGGCGACGATCACGCGGTCGAACAGGCTGGTCAGGGCTTCCGTGTTGAAAACCTGGATGTCCTGGGCCTTCACGTCTTCCAGGGCGGCGACAATGATGCGTTGCAGTTTACGGATGTCCATGCGGGGCGGGGTGGGGTCGGTAGAGGTGATGTCGTTCAATATAGTCTGCCACGGCCGGCGGCACGAGCCCGCGCAGGTCCAGGCCCCGCGCCGCATGATCGCGCACCAGGGTCGCCGATACGGCCAGAGGGGGCATGTGCAGGCGCAGCAGGCGGTGTCCGCCGGCCCGCAGCGCGGCCAGCAACTCGGGGGCGGGGCGAAGCTCGTGCTCCGGGCGCGGGGCCGCCGCCAGGTCGGCCGAGGCCGCGATGCGCTCCCAGTCCTTCCAGCTGAGGAAGTTCTCCAGCTGGTCGGCACCCAGCAGCAGCACGAAGCCGCGTTCGGGATGGGCCGCCTGCAACTCGCGCAGGGTGTCCATCGTGTAGCTCGGCCCGCTGCGCAACAATTCCAGGTCCAGCACGCGCAGGCGCGCGTCGGCCTGCGCTGCCAGGCGAACCATGTCCTCGCGTTGCCGCGCGTCGGCGCCCAGCGCGCCGCGCTGCCAGGGGCTCCCGGCGGGGATCAGCCAGACCTCGTCCAGGCCGAGCTGCTGCAAGGCGCAGCGCGCGAGTTCGAGATGCGCCAGGTGAATGGGGTCGAAGCTGCCGCCGAGCAGCCCGATGGAGGGGGGCATCGTCGGTTCAGACCCAGTCGCGCGGCGGCAGGAACTGCTCGCTCAGGCGCGCTTCTGGCGAGCCGGGCTCCGGCTTCCAGTCGTAGCGCCAGCGCACCTGCGGGGGCAAGGACATCAGGATGGACTCGGTACGTCCCCCCGACTGCAGGCCGAACAGGGTGCCGCGGTCCCACACCAGATTGAACTCCACGTAGCGCCCGCGGCGCAGCGCCTGGAACTCGCGCTCGCGTTCGGCGTAGGCCATGTCCCGCCGGCGCTGCACGATGGGCAGGTAGGCGTCGAGAAAGGCGTCTCCGGTGGCGCGCATCAGCGCGAAGCCCGCCTCGAAGCCGCCGGCGTGGAAGTCGTCGAAAAAGATGCCTCCGATACCCCGAGCCTCGCCGCGGTGCTTGAGAAAAAAGTACTCGTCGCACCAAGCCTTGAACCGCGGGTAATAGCCCGGATCCAGCGCATCCAGCGCCTGCTTGCAGGTGCGGTGGAAATGCACCGCGTCTTCCTCGAAGCCGTAGTAGGGCGTGAGGTCCATGCCGCCGCCGAACCAGCTCAGGGGCTGCTTGCCCTGGGGATGCACGCTGAGCAGGCGTACGTTGAGGTGCACCGTGGGTACGTAGGGATTGCGCGGGTGCAGCACCAGCGAGACGCCCATGGCGCTGAAGGGCGCGCCCGCGAGCTCCGCGCGCTGCTGGGTCGCCGACGCGGGCAGGCTGGCGCCGCGCACGGCCGAGAAATTGCAGCCGCCGCGTTCGAACAGCGCGCCTTCCTCCAGCACGCTGCTCAGGCCGTCGCCCTCCAGCCGGCCGCCGGCCGGGCGGGTCCAGGCATCGCGCCGGAAGGCATGGCCGTCGGCGCGCTCCAGCGCGGCGAGGATGCGAGACTGCAGGTCGAGAAGGTATGCGCGGACGGGTTCGGACATGGGCAAGGGCATCAGGGCGCCGGGGGCGCCCGCTCAGGCGATCAGCGCTCGGCCACGCGGATCAGGCGGCGCGACGCACGGGTGGCCACGCGAACGGTGTGGCCGGGCCCGCGCCGGCGCTGCGCCAGGCGCAGCTCGCGCGCGTGCGCCTGGCGCTGCTCGGCCAGACGCAGCTCGCGTTCATGGGCCCGGTGCTGCTCGGCCAGGTGCAGCTCGCGTCGCGGATGCCACTCGCGGGTGTACACCACCACCAGGGCATGGGGCCGGAAACGCGTGTTCTCGCGCACGTGGTTCCAGCGCGCCACCTCGGCCACGCTGAGCCCGTAGCGCCGCGCCACGGTGCCAGGCGTGTCGTAGCGCCCGGCGTACAGGCGCAGGCGGCGCAGCGGCGGCTCCACCGGGGCCAGGGCCAGCACGGCGTTCTCGGCCACGTGCTTGCTCACGTTGGCATCGTCCTGCGGCGGGCGCGGCACCAGCACGGTGGAGCCCGCCTTGATCAGGGTGCGGCTGGGAATGTCGTTGACCTCGCGCAGCGTGGCCATGGCCAGGTGCAGGTGCTGGGCCAGCACGGCCGGCGTGGAGGTGCGCTCGACGCGATAGGCCGTCCAGCGGGCCAGCGGCCCCTGGTGCGCGGCCAGGGCCTGCTCGAACTCGGTGGCGTTGTCGTAGGGCAGGAGGATCTGCGGGTGCGTGGCCGCCAGGATCACCGGCTTCTTGAAGGCCGGATTGAGGGAGCGGAAATCGGCCACCGAAATCCCGGCCAGGCGAGCCGCCTGCGACACGTCGATGTCCTGGGTGATGGTCACCGGCTTGAAATACGGGTGGTCGGGAACCGGGGGCAGGGTGATGCCGTAACGCCCCGGATGCTCGATGATGTCCTTCACCGCCTGCAGCTTGGGGTAGTAGTTGCGCGTCTCCTGCGGCATGTGCAGGTGGGCGTAATCCACCGGCAGGCCATGCGCCTGGTTGTAGGCGATGGCGCGCTGCAGCCCTCCCTCACCCCAGTTGTAGGCGGCCAGCGCGAGCTGCCAGTTGCCGAACATGGCATGCAGCTTGGTCAGGTAATCCAGCGCCGCGCGGGTGGAGGCCATGACGTCGCGCCGCCCGTCCTGGAACATGTTCTGGCGCAGGTTGTAGTGCTTGCCGGTGCTCGGGATGAACTGCCACATGCCCGAGGCCTTCGCGCTCGAAAGGGCATCGGGGTTGAAGGCGCTTTCGATGAAAGGCAGCAGCGCGAGTTCGGTGGGCATGTCGCGACGCCGCACTTCCTGCACGATGTAATAGAGGTACTTGCGCGAGCGCTCGGTCATGCGCGCCACGTAGTCGGGCCGGGTGGTGTACCAGCGCACGGCCTGCTCGACGTAGGGCTGCATCTGCGGCCCGTCCATGTCGGGGATGCCGAAGCCGGCACGGATGCGCTGCCAGATATCGGTGTATTGCGGCTCGGCGGCGCTGGCGGAGACCGCGGGCACCGCGGCCGCGCCGCTGGCG
>DAIDHU010000002.1 GCA_027451915.1 Thiomonas sp.
GCCGCCTGAGCGGGCTTTCCCCGGCGGTGTGGGTTTGTTCAGGGCGCGCAGCCCTGCCATGCCCACGCCCACGCCCACGCCCACGCCCGCGTCCGACGCGACGTCCGACACCAGCAAGGCCGGCCCCTCCGGCCACACCCCGCCGCGCGACTTCCAGCAACTCGAAGCCTGGCTGAACCAGCGCCGCGTCACCGAGATCGAATGCCTGGTGCCCGACCTGACCGGAGTGGCCCGGGGCAAGATCCTGCCGCGCAGCAAGTTCACCCAGGACCGCGGCATGCGCCTGCCGGAAAGCATCCTGGGCCTCACCGTCACCGGCAACTGGCCCGACGACGCCCGACTGGCGGAACTGATCAGCGACACCGATCGCGACATGCACCTGGTGCCCGACCCCGCCACCGTGCGCCCCGTGCCCTGGGCCGCCGACCCGACCGCCCAGGTGATCCACGACTGCCACTTCCATGACGGCCGCGAGGTCGACTATGCGCCGCGCAACGTGCTCAAGCGGGTGCTTCGCCTGTACGAGCAGCGCGGCTGGGAGCCCGTGGTGGCGCCGGAGATCGAGTTCTACCTGGTCGCCAGGAACACCGACCCCGACCAGCCCCTGCGCCCGCCGCTTGGGCGCTCGGGCCGCGCCGAGACCTCACGCCAGCACTACAGCATCGACGCCGTCAATGAGTTCGACCCGCTGTTCGAGGACATCTACGACTACTGCGAGGCGATGGGGCTCGACGTGGACACCCTGATCCACGAGGTGGGCGCCGGCCAGATGGAAATCAACTTCCTGCACGGCCATGCGCTGGACCTGGCGGACAAGGTGTTCCTGTTCAAGCGCACACTGCGCGAGGCGGCGCTGCGCCACGGCATGTACGCCACCTTCATGGCCAAGCCCATGGCCGGCGAACCCGGCAGCGCCATGCACCTGCACCAGAGCGTGGTCGACCGCGCCACCCGGGCCAACCTGTTCAGCCGCCCCGACGGCAGCCCGGCGCCGGCCTTCCGGCACTACATCGGGGGGCTGCAGAAATACGTTCCCCTTGGGATGGCCCTGTTCGCCCCCTATGTGAACTCCTATCGCCGCCTCGCCGGGGGCGACGCCGCGCCGACCAACATCGAGTGGGGCAGCGACAACCGCACCGTGGGCATCCGGGTGCCGCAGGCCAGCCCGGCCAACCGGCGCGTGGAGAACCGGGTGGTCGGCGCCGACGCCAACCCCTACGTGGCCCTGGCGGCCACGCTGGCCTGCGGCTACCTGGGCATGGTGGAACGCATCGAGGCGCTGCCGGAAATGCGCGAGCGCGCGCAGGGGCAGGGCCGCGCGGCCGCGCTGGCCCAGAGCCTGTCCGAGGCGGTACGCCTGCTGGACGATGCGCCCGAACTGACCCAACTGCTGGGCCGGAGGTTCTGCGGCATCTACACGGCCGTGAAAACCCGTGAACATGCCGAGTTCATGCAGGTCATCAGCCCCTGGGAGCGCGAGCACCTGCTGCAGCATGTGTGAGCCGGGCCCGGGCGCGGGTCGAACACGGGTCGAGCGCAGGTCGCATGCGGGTCGATTGCGCCCGCGGGGGCCTGCACGATGGATAATTCGCTGCCGATTCGACAGCCCATCGTCCCCGACCCTCCAGCCCCTGCCGCCATGCCCCACCGTCCGGAACCCGTTGCGCTCAACGGCAATGCCCTCGGCCTGACTGAATCCACGATCATGGGGGTGGCGGGAGCCGCCCCGGTGTTCTCCATCGCTGCCACCAGTGCGACCCTGGTGGCCGGCGTGGGCGTGCTGGCGCCCGCCAGCCTGCTCTATTGCGGCCTGATCATGTTCGGCGTCACCTTCGCCTACATGCACCTGAACCGCCTGGACGCCAACGCCGGAGCCTCCTACGCCTGGGTGAGCAGCATTTTCAACCGCGGCCTGGGCTTCCTGGCCGGCTGGGCGCTGCTCGTGGCCTCGGCCATGTTCATGGTCTCGGGCACGATCCCGGCCGCCACCGCCACGCTGGCGCTGGTGCACCCCTCCGCCATGGGCAACACCGCCGTGGTCACCCTGGTGGCCGCCGGCTGGCTGATCCTGGTCAGCGCGGTGATCCTCAAGGGCATCAAGCTGACCAGCTACGTGCAGGTCACCCTGACCATGCTGGAGCTGGGCATCCTGGTGATCGTGGTCGGCACGGCCCTGTGGAAATTCTCCGCGGCTCCCGTGCACGCCATCCACTGGTCGGATTTCGACCCGCGCGCCTTCAGCCCCCACGTGTTCACCCTGGGCGCGCTCACCGCCATCTTCTTCTATTGGGGCTGGGACGTCACGGTCAACCTGAACGAGGAGACGCGCGACGGCAGCTGGGTGGCCAGCGTGGGCTCGCTGCTGGCGATGCTGGTGATCATCGCGCTGTTCATCCTGTTCATGGTGGTGGCGCTGATGGCCCTGACGGACAAGGAGATCCAGGCGGCCAACACCAACATCATGCTGGCCATCGCCGACAAGCTGTTTCCCAGGCCGTGGAACTACATGGCCGTGCTGGCCGTGATGCTCAGCACCCTGGGCACCCTGGACACCTCCATCCTGCAGTTCACGCGCACCATGTTCGCGCAAAGCCGCGACGGCATGCTGCACCACCGCTACGCGCACCTGCACCCGACCTGGGACACTCCCTGGGTGGCCACGCTGGCCATCGCGGGCTTCGGCCTGCTGCTGCTGTTCCTCGCCTCCTTCATTCCCACGGTCAGCCAGATCATCCAGGACTCCATCGATGCCATCGGCTTCCAGGCCTCCTTCTACTACGGCCTGGCCTGCCTGGCCTGCGCCTGGTACGTGTGGAAGCACCAGCGCGGCTCCTGGTTCCACGTGCTGTTCTACATGCTGTGGCCCCTGGGCTCGGGGCTGTTCCTGTGGTTCATCGGGCTGTACAGCCTGCCCACCTTCGATGCCATGACCAACACCATCGCCATCGGCGGCGTGCTCATCGGGCTGCTGCCCTTCTGGCTCAACCGCCGCAAGGCCTTTCCCACCGCGCAGGTGCAGCCGGTCAACGAGCTCTGAGCGCGCCCCGGGGATCCGCGGGCTACAGCGAAAGCCTCTTGAACACGCGCTCGGGAATGTGCTGGATCACCAGCATGATCGGCCGCCAGAACCAGGGCAGGTAGACCACGTCGCGGCGCCGCTCGATGGCCCGCACGATGCCCGCGGCCACCCGATCGGGGGTGGCCCACAAGGCGCCCTTGCGCTCGAAGGCGGCCGTCATCGGGGTGTCGACAAAACCGGGCTTGATGGTCAGCACCTGGATCCCGCGGCCGGCGAGACGATTGCGCAGGCCCTGCAGGAACAGCGCCACCATGCCCTTGGAGGCGCCGTAGACGTAATTGCTCTGGCGCCCCCGGTCGCCGGCGACGGAGCCGATGACGGCGATGGTGCCGCCATCGGCGACCTGCTCCGCGGCCATGGAGGCCAGGACGATCGCACTGGTGGCGTTGGTGTGCACGGCCGCCAGCAGGGCCTCGGGCGAGGCTTCACAGGCCTTCTGATCGGGCAGGCTGCCGTGGGCGATGAGCACCACGTCGATGCTTCCCAGCTCCTGCCTGGCGGCCGCGTACAGCGCGCCGTAGCCCGCGAGATCGTCCAGGTCGGCACGGGCTCCGGCGATCTTGCAGCCGGGCCCGCCGCGCACCCGCAGGTCGGCGAGCAGCGCGGCCAGCTTCTGCTCGTTGCGTCCGACCGCGAACACCTGGCACCCACGCTCGACCATGCGGCGCGCGGTCGCGTGCGCGATGGCCGAGGTGGCTCCGAACACAAGCAGGTTGGGCATGGTCTTCAGGCGCTGACGCGCCTCCAGAAATCC
The DNA here is from genome assembly GCA_027451915.1 of Thiomonas sp. Taxonomy (GTDB): domain Bacteria; phylum Pseudomonadota; class Gammaproteobacteria; order Burkholderiales; family Burkholderiaceae_C; genus Thiomonas_A. Next base: position 3,834 of record DAIDHU010000002.1, read on the forward strand.
GACCCGAAACGCGGGTCGACAAAGCGGGAGAATTCCTGCGCCCGAGGGTATCCGAGCCGGAACATGGAAGGGGGCATGCGTGCGTCCTTCGCGGCATAGATCGCGCCGCCCGCCTCGCGCACCACGGCGTCGAGCTGCTCGAACAGGCGCAGCGTGGCCTGGCCGCGGTTGGGGAAGTCCAGCGCCAGCGTGGCGCCGGGCCGCGCGAAGGACAGCAGGCCCAGGCTCGGCAGCTCGCCGAAGGTCTTGAGCACCGCCAGGAAGGAGCCCTGGCCGCTGCGGGCAATGCGCCGCAGCAGCTCGGCCATGGCGTCGCGCATGCAGGCCGGGGGGACCACGCACTGGTACTGGTAGAAGCCCCGGCGCCCGTAGATGCGATTCCAGTGGGCCAGCGCGTCCAGGGGATAGAAGTAGGGGACGTAATGCTGCAGCGCGTCGCCTTCGCGTGCCCGATGCCAGTACAGCTGGTTGAAACCCCGAAGCGAAAGCGCGTTCACCAGGGAAAACGGCGGGACCAGGGGCACGGCGCGGCGCCGCTCGCG
>DAIDHU010000003.1 GCA_027451915.1 Thiomonas sp.
CAGCACCCTGCAGGTGGGCAACGACTCGGCCACCTTCGTCACCTCGGTGCAGGCCTTTGTCAGCGCCTACAACACCGCCATGGGCACGCTCAACGCCGTGACGGCCTATGGCGGCAGCACCAGCAGCGGGGCCTCGGGGGGCAGCGGACCGCTGATCGGCAACGCCGCCATCCAGGGACTGCGCACCCAGCTGATGAGCCTGATCAGCGGGCAGGCGCAGGGCACCGTCTCGGGCAGCGCTTATACCTCGCTGGGCAGCGTGGGCCTGAACCTGGCGACGGACGGCACGGTGCAACTCGACTCCAATCTGCTGTCCTCGGCCCTGTCGGATAACTACCAGCAGGTCACGGGCCTGTTCGGGCAGGTGGGCACACCCAGCAACGCGAACGTGGGCTTCGTGTCGACCACCAATGACACGCAGCCGGGCACCTACGCGGTGAACGTGGTCGCGGATGCCACACAGGCCTCGGTGAGCGCCTCCAGCGCGGTGCCCAGCGGCGGCCTGAGCAGCGCCGAGAACCTCACCATCACCTCGGGCGGCACCAGCGTCGCGGTGAGCCTGGCCTCGGGCTCGACCATCGATACCATCGTCGCCACCATCAACGCCACGCTGAGCCAGAAGGGCCTGAGCGGCATCACGGCGCTGAACAACAACGGCAGCCTGGAATTGCAGACCAGTGCCTACGGCAGCGCGGAGTCCTTCAGCGTGGTCTCCGACCAGGCCGCCTCCTCGGGCAGCACGGGCATCGGCACCACGCAACTCAGCGCCACCGGCACCGACGTGGTGGGCAGCGTCAACGGCCAGATCGCCAGCGGTTCCGGGCAGACCCTCACAGTGACCGGACCGGGCGCCGCGCTGGGTCTGAAGATCAACGTGTCCGGGCAGTCCACCGGCAACCTGGGCAGCGTGACCATCAGCCAGGGCGTGTACCAGCAGATGAACGCGGTGCTGACCCAGGCCCTGAACACCACCACGGGTTTCGTGGCGGCGGCCACCAGCGGGCTCAACAACACGATCAGCGGCATCAACCAGCAGATCACCCAATTGCAGAACAGCGCCAGCGCGCAGACGGCGCTGCTCGAACAGCAGTTCGCGGCCATGCAGGTGCAGGTGGCCCAGATGCAGTCGGTGGGGCAGTATCTCAGCGCGTTCTACAACACCAGCTCCGGCTCCTCGGTCGGATGAAGCATCAAGCATCAAGCAAGGAGGCTTGAACCATGAATGCAATGACGGCGTTGAACGCCTATCGCCAGGTGGGCCAGCAGGGGGTCCAGGAGGAACGCCTGCTCGTGCTCGGCCTGGACGGGATCCTGGAGTACCTGCGCCGCGCGCGAGGCGCCATCCAGGAACGGGCGCTCGACCGCAAGGCGCAGGCCATGGGCCGCGCCTACCAGATCGTCGAGCACCTGCTGGTGGCGCTGCCCGATCCGGCCTCCAGCGAGTCGGGCGAGCTCAGCCAGCGCCTGGCCGGCGTGTACCGCTACCTGCTCGAGCGCCTGGGCCAGGCCAACATCTTCGACGACACGCAGGCGCTGGACGACTGCGCCGCGGTGGTCACGACCCTGCGCGACGCCTGGATCGAGGGCCTGCGCCGGGCCTGAGCCCGCCGGGAGGCGGTATGCTGGGGCCTGTGCCTTTGCCCGGGGCCCGCGCAGCCATGAACCAGCCACCGCCACCGCCGTCGACCTTTCCGCCCGATCTGGGCGACGCCGCCGCAGCCCCGGTGCGCGGCGAGGCCGTGAGCCTGCACGCGCGCCTGCCCCTGGACTGGGTGGACACCATCACGCCCGAGTCGGCGCTGGCCGACGTCATGGCCGACAACCTCACGCTCCTGCGCGCCCTGCTCATGCTGGACGAGCCCGCGGCGTCGGGCGACCCCGCGCGCGCCGACGCCAACTCCCACCTGGAGCGCCGCATGGACCTGCTGCTGCTGATGGCCAGCACGGCGCTGCGGGGCATGCAGGCGCTGCCGCGCGAGCGCAGCTGCGTGTTGTCGGCGCGGCGCCTGTACTGGGCCAGCGAGGGCTCCATCGGCGTCGGGCGGCGCCTGTGGGCGCGCGTGTGGCTGCGCCATCGCATCGCGCTGCCCCTGATGCTGCCGGGCCAGATCGTCGAGGAGGAGGTGGAGGGCGAGCAGTTGTGGCACCGCCTCGACATCGAGGCCCTGGAGCCGGCGCTGCAGAACGACCTGGAGCGATTCGTGTTCCGGCACCATCGCCGCCAGGTCGCGCGCCAGCGCGCCGCCCTGTGAGCCCCGCCCTCCCATGGGACGCAGGAAGACGCAGCAGGAGCACGAGAACCACGAGCGCTGGCTCGTGTCCTACGCCGATTTCATCACCTTGCTGTTCGCGTTCTTCGTGGTCATGTACTCGATCTCCTCGGTGAACGAGGGCAAGTACAAGGTGCTGTCCAAGACCCTGGTGGCGGCCTTCACGGGGCAGCCCACGCGGCCCCTGCCGCTGGAGGCGGCGGACGGCGCCGGCGGGCAGCCCCGCCTGGTCCAGCTGCCCCCGCTGCCCACCGCGGGCACCCAGTCCGGCGGCGGCGAGCGCGCGCGCCAGGCGCTGCGCCAGCGCCTGGCGAACATCGCCGAGTCGCTGGCCTCGGGGCTGGCACCGCAGATCCGCCAGGGCCAGGTGCAGGTGCGCCTGACCCCGATGGGCGTGGTCATCGACATCCACGACAACGTGCTGTTCGCCTCCGGCAGCGCCCAGCTCGGCGGCGCGGCGCAGGGCCTGCTGGCCCAGGTCTCGCAGGTGCTGGCCAGGCTGCCCTACCAGTTCCAGGTCAACGGCTACACCGACGACAAGCCGATCCACAACGCCGAGTTCGGGTCGAACTGGGAACTCTCGACCATGCGCGCACTCTCGGTGCTGAACATGCTGGTCGGGCAGGGCGTGGCGCCGCAACAACTGGTCGCGGCCGGTTACGGCCAATATCATCCCACAGCCAGCAATGCCACCCCGCAGGGCCGCGCGGCCAACCGGCGGGTCAGCATCGTCATCGTTTCTCCCGACCAACCCACCGGGGCCGAGCAGGGCAGGGTGGTCGCGCCTTCCGGCGCGACGGCCGCCGCCGCATCGGCTCCGTCCACCAGCAC
>DAIDHU010000004.1 GCA_027451915.1 Thiomonas sp.
CCTTGCTCACACCCTGCAGCTCGGCCACCATGCGGCCGCTGGCCTCTCCGCGATCGAGCTCCAGGCGCACGCTGCCCAGCGCCTCGCGGCGCTGCGCGCGCTGCTGGCGCAATTGCTGCAGGCGCTGCACCCGGCCCACGCTGCGCGTGCGCCGGGCCTCGACGCCGCGGCGGATCCACTCCTCCTCCTGCGCCAGCAGCTTGTCGGCGCGGGCGTTGGCCAGCGCCTCGTCGGCCAGCTCGCGCGCCTTGCGCTGTTCGAAGGCGGCGTAATTGCCCGGATAGCTGCGCAGCACGCCGCGGTCGAGCTCGACGATGCGCGTGACCACCGCGTCGATGAAGGCACGGTCGTGGCTGATCACCAGCACGCTGCCGCGAAAACCCGCAAGCAGTTGCTCCAGCCACTGGATGGCGTCCAGGTCGAGGTGGTTGGTGGGTTCGTCGAGCAGCAGCACGTCGGGGCTGGCGGCCAGCGCCTGCGCCAGCGCCACGCGCTTTTGCTGGCCGCCCGACAGGGCGGCCACCGCGGCTCCCGGGTCCAGGGCGAGGCGCTGCAGCACTTCCTGCACCCGCTGCTCCCAGTTCCAGCCGTCGAGCAACTCGATGCGGGTCTGCAGCGCGTCCAGGTCCTCGCCGGGCGCATGGGCCTCGAAGCGCTGGCGCAGCGAGCGGGCCTCGGCCACCCCCTCCGCCACCGCGTCGAACACGGTGGCGAATCCCTGCAGCTGGGGCTCCTGCGCGACGTAGACCAGGCGCAGGCCCTGCTGGCGCCGCAATTCCCCCGCGTCGGGAGACTCCAGCCCGGCGATGATGCGCAACAGCGAGGATTTGCCGCTGCCGTTGCGCCCGATCAGGCCCACGCGCTCCCCGGGCTCCAGGCTCATCGAGGCCCGGTCCAGCAAGGCGTGCACGCCATAGGCCAGGCTCAGCTCCTGGCAGCTCACGATGGACATGGTGGCTAGGCGCGCCGCGCGCGCAAAAACCGCCATTGTGCCAGTCGCGCGCTCGGGTCGCGAAGGCGCGGCCGCGCGGGCCCGCGCAGCCGACCGGCGCGCCGGCGCAGGCCGTATGATGCCGAAGTCCTCCCAGCAGCCCATCCATGACCCGCCGCCCCACGCTCTACCTCGCCTCCGCCAGCCCGCGGCGCCGCGAGTTGCTGCGGCAGATCGGCGTGGAGTTCCAGCCCCTGCTGGCCGACGAGCACGAGGATGTCGAAGCCCTGGAGGCCGAGAGGCCGTCGGAGCCTCCCGCGCGCTACGTGCGCCGGGTCGCAGCGGCCAAGCTCGACGCCGCGCTGCAGCGCCTGCGCCGCCGGGGCCTGGCCCCCGGGGCGGTGCTGTGCGCGGACACCACGGTGGCGCTGGGAGCGCGCATCCTCGGCAAGCCGCTGGACGCGGCGCAGGCCCGCGACATGCTCGCCGAGCTGGCCGGCACCGAGCATCGCGTGCTCAGCGCCGTGGCCCTCGCGTGGCCGCGGGCCGAGGGCTGGCGGCGCGCCGAGGCGCTCAACGCCAGCCGCGTGCGCATGGCGGCGCTGCAGGAGCAGGCCATCGCCGCCTACGTGGCCAGCGGCGAGCCCTTCGGCAAGGCCGGTGCCTACGCGGTGCAGGGGCGCGCCGCGGCGTTCATCCAGCACATCAGCGGCAGCTACTCCGGCGTCATGGGCCTGCCGCTGTTCGAGACCGCCGCGCTGTTGCGCGAGGCGGGCATCCTTTCCTGATCGGGCGCGCGCGAATTCCCCATGCAAGAAGACCTGCTGATCAACATCACCCCGCAGGAGACCCGGGTGGCGCTCGTGGCCCAGGCCGCGGTGCAGGAAATCCACATCGAGCGCACCCTCGAGCGCGGCCTGGCCGGCAATGTGTACCTGGGGCGGGTGGCGCGGGTGCTGCCGGGCATGCAGTCGGCCTTCATCGACATCGGCCTGGAGCGCGCGGCCTTCCTGCACGTGGCCGACCTGTGGCAGCGCATGAGCGCCGGCGGCGAGGCGCGCCAGGGTGCTGGCGTGCCGCAGCTGCCGATCGAGAAACTGGTGTTCGAGGGACAGTCCCTGCTGGTGCAGGTGATCAAGGATCCGATCGGCGCCAAGGGCGCTCGGCTGTCCACCCAGATCAGCCTGGCCGGACGCCTGCTGGTGCACCTGCCGCAGGACAGCCACATCGGTGTCTCGCAGAAAATCGACGACCCGGAACTGCGCGAGAGCCTGCGCCAGCGCCTGGCGGCCCTGGCGCAGCAGCACGACCCGCAGGCCGGCATGGGCTTCATCGTGCGCACCAACGCCGAGGAGGCCGGCGACGCCGAACTGCTCGAAGACATCACCTATCTGCGCAAGACCTGGGGCGTGCTGCAGAACCGCGTGCGCGGGGCGCACGCTCCGACCCTTCTGTACCAGGAGCTCAGCCTGGCGCAGCGCGTGCTGCGCGACCTGGTCACCGAGGCCACGCGCAGCATCCAGGTCGATTCGCGCGAGAACTACGAACGCCTGCGGGAATTCGCCAACGAATACATGCCCGGCGTGGTCGAGCGCCTGCAGCTGTACCGGGGCGAACGCCCCTTGTTCGACCTGTACAACATCGACGGCGAGATCGAGAAGGCGCTGGGCCGGCGCGTGGATCTGAAGTCGGGCGGCTACCTGATCATCGACCAGACCGAGGCGATGACCACGGTGGACGTGAACACCGGCGGCTACGTGGGCGCGCGCAATTTCGACGATACGGTGTTCAAGACCAACCTGGAGGCGGCGCAGGCCATCGCCCGCCAGCTGCGCCTGCGCAACCTGGGCGGAATCATCCTCCTCGATTTCATCGACATGCACAGCGCCCAGCACCGCGCCGCCGTGCTGGAGGAACTGAAAAAATCCCTGTGGCGCGACAAGGTGAAGGTGACGGTCAACGGCTTCTCCCAGCTCGGGCTGGTGGAGATGACCCGCAAGCGCACCCGCGAGTCCCTGGCGCACCTGCTGTGCGAGCCCTGCCCGACCTGCGCCGGCCAGGGCCAGGTGAAGACCGCGCGCACCACCTGCTACGACATCCTGCGCGAGATCCTGCGCGAGGCGCGCCAGTTCAATCCCAAGGAATTCCGCATCCTCGCCTCCAACGCCGTCATCGACCTGCTGCTGGAGGAGGAAAGCGCGCACCTGGCGGAGTTGTCGGACTTCATCGGCAAGCCCATCGCGCTGCAGGTCGAACCGGCCTACCACCAGCACCAGTTCGACATCGTGCTGCTCTGATCAGTTCGCCGGGCAGCTCGCGCTGGAGCCGGGCACCTTGCCCAGCAGCAGCAGGAAGCTGGCGAAGGGCTTGATGGCACGCATGGCCACCAGCTTGGGGCCCTGGAATTGCAGCTTGCCGCTCATCATCGCCCACATGGGGCCGGGGTCTCCGCGGCCCATCGCCTCCCAGTCGGAAGTCGTGGCGTGCATGAGAAAGTCCACGCCGAAATCCGCCGGAGTATGGGGCGCCCCACCGTAGCTGCACCACGCCTGCCCGTCCTTGGGGACGATCTTCAGCTCCACGGTGCCGGCGGCGCCGCAGTCATTGCGGTACATCTGCACGATCTTGTACCCGCGGCCCTTGTCGTCGTGCAGCCATTCTCCGGAGAGGCCCTTGGCCAGTTCCGGGGTCTGGTTCCAGGCCTGGCAGAAATTCGCGGCCCAGGCGGGCGACATGAGCACCGGCGGGTCGGCGGCATGCGCCTGGGAAGCCGCCAGCAGGCAGCAGGCGCCGAGCAGGCGCGACAAACGGGAAACACCCCTGAAAACGGCCATGGAACTCCTCCTTTAGGGGGCGGAGTATGCGGGGAGCAGGCGGGGACCGCACTCGGGGCTTACCAGAATACCCCTTGCAGTGTTCTGGCGAAGCTCTGGATGAATCGCCCGGTGCGGCGCGGGGAGGACGCAAAAACAGCGAAGCCCGGGAATTCCCGGGCTTCGCGTCGAGGGGCCGCTTCGGGCGGCGCGACGGTTCAGGCGAACTGGGCCAGGCTCTTGCGCATTTTTTTCATCGCCGCCGCCTCGATCTGGCGGATGCGCTCGGCCGACACGCCGAACTCGGCCGCCAGGTCGTGCAGGGTGCGCCCGCCGCTGCCATCGTCGTTGACGGCCAGCCAGCGCTGCTCGACGATGCGCCGGCTGCGCTCGTCCAGCGCCTGCAGCGCGTGCTCCAGCCCGGCGCCCTGCAGGCGCTCGCGCCCGCGCGCCTCGAGCACGGCCTCGGGAGCATCGCTGCTGTCGCTCAGGTAGGCGATGGGCGAGAAGCTCTCGCCCGCGTCGTCGGCGGGCAGCAGCGAGACGTCGCCGCCAGCCATGCGCTGCTCCATCTCGATGACGTCGGAACGCTTGACCTGCAGCTTGCTGGCCACGGCGTCGATTTCCGCGTCGTGGAAACCTTCCAGGCCCTGCTTGAGCGAGCGAAGGTTGAAGAACAGCTTGCGCTGCGCCTTGGTGGTGGCCACCTTGACCAGGCGCCAGTTGCGCAGGATGTATTCGTGGATCTCGGCCTTGATCCAGTGCAGCGCGTAACTCACCAGGCGCACGCCCTGCTCGGGATCGAAACGGCGCACGGCCTTCATCAGCCCGATGTTGCCTTCCTGGATCAGGTCGGCGTGCGGCAGGCCGTAGCCCAGGTAGCTGCGCGCCACCGAGACGACCACGCGCAGGTGGGACATCACCAGTTTTCCGGCGGCTTCGCGGTCTTCGCGCTCGCGCCAGGCACGCGCCAGTTGCCGTTCCTCCTCGAGGGACAGCATCGGCATGCGGTTCACCGCGGAAATGTAGGACTCCAGGTTGCCCAGGCTGGGAACC
>DAIDHU010000005.1 GCA_027451915.1 Thiomonas sp.
GAGTTCCTTCAGCGTGCTACCGCAGCGCCAGGCCGGCATCGGCCCGCGCCTGCCTCGCGCGCGGCGGGGCCGCGCGCTCAGTGACCGGCCGTGGCCTGGTCGCTCAGGAGCACGGCGGCGGGACGGGCGCGCAGGGGCTCGGCGCCCACGCCCACCACCACCACGCTAGGCCGCCCGGCGTGCAACAGCGCCGCGCGCCCGAGCTCGGCCAGCACGTGGTCGCTCTGCAGCATGTCGGAGCAACCCGCTCGCGACACCACGCTGACCGCCGTGCCGGCGGGCCAGCCGGCGGCCTGCAGCTCGCGCGACAAGGCGCCGAGGCGGCAGCCCGCCATGTAATAGACCTCGGTGTCGGCCACGCGCGCCGCGCGCACCCGCCCCTCTCGGGTCATGGCGGTGCACAGCGCCACGCTGCGGCCCCGGCCCCTGCGGGTCAGGGGCCGCGCGGTGTCGGCGGCGGCGGCCAGCGCCGCGCTGACACCCGGCACGATCTCGAATCCGATGCCCGCGGCGTGCAGCGCCTGCAATTCCTCGTCCAGTCGGCCGAACACGCTGGGGTCCCCGCCCTTGAGCCGCACCACCAGCGCATGCTCCCGCGCCATGCGCACGAGCAGCGCGCAGATCACGTCCTGCGCGGTGCTGGCGCGAAAGCCGCGCTTGCCCACGTCGATCCAGCGGGCTCCGGGGGCCAGCTCGCGAAGCTCGGGCCCGGCCAGCGCGTCGACCAGCACCACATCGGCCTGCGCAAGCAGGCGCGCGGCGCGCAGCGTGAGCAGATCGACCGCGCCCGGCCCGGCTCCGACAAAGGCGACGCGGCCCATCACGCTTGCGCCGCGGCGCCCACGAGCAAGGCGCCACTGGTGCGGTGGGTATGCGGATCGACCACGATCATGCCCCCGGCCACGCGGTTGTGGGCATAGGCGTCCAGGGGCAGCTCCTGCTGCGCCTGCACGCGCACCCGCCCGATCTCATTGGGCCCCAGGGTCTGGGCGTCCACCTTCTCGAGACTGTGGATGTCCAGCCGGTCGTGCACTTGCACGATGCGCGCGGCGATCCAGGCATGCCCGTGTCGGATCCAGTACTTTCGCCCGACCACCACGGGATCCCGATCCAGCCACGCCAGCGTGGCGTCGAACTCGCTGGCCGCGGCAGGTGGCTGCTGCGCATCCGTGATCCAGTCGCCGCGGGAGACGTCCACGTGTTCGTCAAGCACCAGCCCGACCGAGCTCCCCGGCAGCCCTTCCTCGATGCGCTCGCCGGCCTGCCAGAGTTCGCGCAGCTGCGCGGTCTGCCCGCTGGAGTGCACGCGCACGCGCTGGCCCGGGCGCAGCCCGCCGCGCGCCAGGCGGCCCCAGAACACGCGCCGGGGATGACCCGCGGCATCGTGCCCGCGCGCCACGTACTGCACCGGCAGCAGCAGGGAGCCGTCGCTGGCGCCTTCCCCGGCCGGAAGCCCCTCGAGCAGGCGCAGCAGGGTCGGCCCCTTCCACCAGGGCCAATGCTCGCTGGGGGCGGCGACATTGTCCGCGCGCAGGGCCGAGAGCGGAATCACCCCGGCCGGCACGATGCCGGCGCCGGCGGCGAATTCCAGCAGCGCGTCGCGCTCGGACTCGAAGACCCCGCGGGCGTCGTCCACCGCGTCGAGCTTGTTCACCGCGAACACGATGGAGCGCACCC
>DAIDHU010000006.1 GCA_027451915.1 Thiomonas sp.
GGTGGGTGCTGGCGGTCTCGGCCGTGGTGCTGGGCGGCCTCGCCTGGTACTGGCTGGGGCTGGAGCCGGCGCAGGACGGGCTGGCTTCCGGCAATGGCCGCCTGGAAGCGGTGGAGCTCGAGCTGGCCACGCGCATTCCCGCCAGGCTGCTCAGCCTGCAGGTACAGGAGGGCGAGCAGGTGCGCGCCGGCCAGGAACTGGCCCGGCTCGACTGCGCGCCCTTGCGGGCCCAGCGCGCCGAGGCGCTGGCCCAGCTGCAGCGAGCCCGCGACGCCGAGGCCACCGCGCGCAGCCAGGTCCGGCTGCGTAGCAGCGAGCGAGACGCGGCCGCCGCCCAGATCGGCCAGCGCGATGCGGAACGGCTGGCCGCGCGCAGCCGTCTGCAACGTTCGCGCCTGTTGCTGGCAGCCGGCGGCGTGTCGCAGCAGCAGCTCGATGACGACCAGGCGCGCGTGGGCAGCGCCGAGGGAGCGCTGACGGCCGCGCGTGCGCAGGCCGCCGCGGCCTCGAGCGCCATCGATGCGGCGCGCCTGCAGGCCGTGGAGGCAGGCTCCGCGGTGCTCGCCGCGCGCGCCGCGCTGGATCGCGTGGACGTGGACCTGGGCGACTGCTCCCTGCGTGCCCCGGTGGGCGGGCAGGTGCAGTACGTGGTGGCGCGCCCGGGCGAGATGCTCGGGGTGGGCGCGCGGGTGATCAGCCTGCTCGACACCTCGGATCTGGGTATGTCCTTTTTCCTGCCCGAGTCCGACGCCGGCAAGGTGGCCATCGGCGACGAGGCGCGCATCGTCCCCGACGCCCTCGGAGGCCGCGCGGTGCCGGCCCGCGTGTCCTACGTGTCCGCGGTGGCGCAGTTCACGCCGAAGACCGTGGAAACCGCCAGCGAGCGCCAGAAGCTGATGTTTCGCGTGCGCGCACGCGTCGACGCGGCCTGGGCCGCGGCCCACCGGCCCGAGCTCAAGAGCGGCATGCCCGGCGTGACCTACGTGCGCCTGCGCCGCGGCATGCCCTGGCCGCAAGGGCTGCGGGTTGTTCCATGAACACGCGGGCGGCGGAGCAGCCCCTGGCGAGGTTTCGCGGGGTCGGCCTGCGATACGGCCGCCGCGAGGTCCTCGACGTTGCGCAACTGAGCCTGCCGGCCTTGGGCATGGTGGGTCTGATCGGGCCCGATGGAGTCGGCAAGTCCAGCCTGCTGGCCTTGCTGTGCGGGGCGCGCGCGCTGCAGCGCGGCGACGTGCAGGTGCTGGGAGGCAGCCTGCGCGACGCGCGCCACCTGTCGCATCTGCGCCATCGCGTGGCCTACATGCCCCAGGGGCTGGGCCGCAGCTTGTATGGCGGGCTTTCCGTGGCCGAGAACCTGGAATTCTTCGGTCGCCAGCGGGGCTTCGCGCGGGCGTGGCGGGATGAGCGCGCCCGGCAGCTGCTGCGCGCCACGGGTCTGGAGGCCTTCGCAGCACGCCCGGCCGCCACGCTGTCCGGAGGCATGAAGCAAAAGCTGGCCCTGTGCTGCGCCTTGCTGCATGACCCCGACCTGCTCGTGCTCGACGAGCCCACCACCGGTGTCGATCCGTTGTCGAGGGTGCAATTCTGGGCCCTGATCCGCGGCATTCGCGAACAGCGGGCCGGCAGAGCTCCGCTGAGCGTGGTGGTGGCCACCGCCTACATGGACGAGGCGCGGGATTTCGACTGGATCGTGGCCATGAACGGCGGACGCGTGGTGGCGGACGGCAGCCCCGCGCGGCTGCTCCAGCGCAGCGGCTGCGCCGACCTGGAGCAGGCCTTCGTCGCGCTGGTGGGCGCGCGGGCGCAGCCAGGCACGCTGGAGCGGGCGGCCGCCGAGCTGCCCGCGGCGGCGCGCGGGGACGGTCCGCCCGTGGTGGAGGCACGCGGCCTGAGCCGGCGTTTCGGCGACTTCGTGGCCGTCGACCATATCGACCTGAGCGTGCATCGGGGCGAGATCTTCGGTTTCATCGGATCCAACGGCTGCGGCAAGACCACGACCATGAAAATGCTCACCGGTCTGCTCGAGCCCACCGAGGGCAGCGTGCGCGTGCTGGGCCGCACGCCGGACCCCCGCGACCTGGCCACGCGCAAGCGCGTGGGCTACATGACCCAGGGTTTTTCCCTGTGGCCCGAGCTGAGCGTGCGCCAGAACCTGGAGTTGCACGCGCGCCTGTTCGGCCTGCCCGCGCGCCGGCGGGTCGAGGCGGTGGCGCAGGCCGCCAGGCGATTCGAACTGCTCGAGGTGATGGATCAATGGCCAGGGCGTCTGCCACTTGGCCAGCGCCAGCGCCTGTCCTTCGCCGTGGCCACGCTGCATGGGCCGGAGTTGCTCATCCTGGACGAACCCACCTCGGGAGTGGACCCGCTGGCGCGCGAATGGTTCTGGCGCCAAATGCAGACCCTGGCCCGGCGCGACGGCGTCACGGTGTTCGTGTCCACCCACCGCATGAGCGAGGCGCAGCGCTGTGACAGGATCGCCTTGATGCACGCCGGCCGGGTGCTGGCCAGCGGCACGCCGCAGGAACTGACCCGGGCGCGCGGCGCCGCATCGCTGGAGCAGGCCTTCGTGCAGTGGATCGAGGCCCAGCCCGCGCAAGGGCCCGGGCCGCAGCGGGCGTCGGAGCAGGCGCCGTTCGCGGGGCTGCTCAGCCCGCCGCAGGCCGCGCGCAGGCAGCCCTCCCTGGCCCTGCGCTCGCTCACCCGGCTTTTCAGCCACAGCTGGCGCGAGAGCCTGGAACTGCTGCGCGATCCCGTGCGCGCCAGTCTGGCGCTGCTGGGCAGCGTGCTGCTGCTGGTGATCATGGGCTACGGCATCAACCTGGACGTGCAGCACTTGCGATTCGCCGTGCTCGATCGCGACGACAGCTCGATCAGCCGCGACTACGTGCGCGATTTCGCCAGCGCGCGAGAGTTCACCCAGCGCGCACCCTTGCGCAGCGACGCCGACATGCGACAGCGCCTGCGCGACGGCGAACTCGCCCTCGCGCTGGAGATTCCCCCCCATTTCGGGCGTGACCTGCAGCGCGGGCTGGCCCCGGAAATCGGCGCCTGGGTCGACGGATCCATGCCGGCGCGTGCCGAGACGGTCGACGGCTTCGTGCAGGCGGTGCATGCCTCCTGGCTGGCCCGGCGCGCCGCCGAGCGTGGGCCCCAGGGGGCGCCGATCCAGCCCGCGGGCATCGAGATCCGCTATCGCTACAACCCCGACGTGAGCAGCCTGGTGGCGATGGTGCCGGCCATCATTCCCCTGCTGTTGATCATGATTCCGGCCATGCTCGCGGCGCTCAGCGTGGTGCGCGAGAAGGAGCTCGGGTCGATCCTGAATTTCTACGTCGGGCCCAGCACGCGCCTGGAGTTCCTGCTGGGCAAGCAGTTGCCCTACGTGGTGCTGGCCCTGCTCAACGCCGCGGTGCTGTGGGCCTGGGCGCGCTGGGTATTCGGCGTGCCCTTTCGCGGAAGCACGGCGGCCTTCGGGCTGGCTTCCCTGCTGTACGCGATCGACGCCACCGCGCTGGGTCTGCTGATGTCGAGTTTCCTGCGCACCCAGACCGCGGCGATTTTCGCCACCACCATCGGCACCGTGCTGCCGGCGGTGCAGTTCTCGGGCTTGCTCGACCCCACGTCCTCCCTGCAGGGGTTGGGGGCCTGGGTGGGAAGGGTGTATCCGACCACCCATTACCTGATCGTCTCGCGCGGAACCTTTTCCAAGGGCCTGGGGCTGGGGGATCTGTGGCCGCAGATGGGCGCGCTGCTGCTGGCGGCGCCCGCATTGCTGGGGGCCTGCGTGCTGCTCCTGCGGCGCCAGGAGCACTGAGCATGGCCCCGCATCGATGCACTCAAGGGCTGCGCAACGTCTGGCATCTGGGGCTCAAGGAGCTGCGCAGCCTGCTCCACGACCGTGCGATGCTGGTGCTGATCGCCTTCGCCTTCACCCTGGCCATCTACAGCGCGGCCACCGGCACGCCGCAGACCCTGCAGCGGGCGCCGCTGGCCGTGGTCGACGAGGATCATTCCACGCTGTCGATGCGCCTGCGCGAGGCCTTCGGGCCGCCGTATTTCCTGGCTCCTCCGGACATTGCCCTGAGGGAGGTGGATCCGGCGATGGACGCCGGGCGCTACACCTTCGTGCTGGACGTGCCCCAGCACTTCGAGCGCGACCTGCTGGGCGGGCGCGCACCCACCCTGCAGCTCAGCGTCGACGCCACGCGCATGACCCAGGCCTTCACCGGGGGCGCCTATGTGCAGGCCATCTGCCAGACCGAGATCGCCGAATTCCTGCAGCGCCATCGAAGCCCCGACTCGCAGGCCGGCGCCGCGGCCCGCCTGGTGCTGCGCAACCGCTTCAATCCGGCGCTGACGCCGTCCTGGTTCGGCGCGGTGGCCGAGCTCATCAACAACGTGACCATGCTGGGCATCGTGCTGACCGGCGCGGCCTGGCTGCGCGAGCGCGAGCACGGCAGTCTGGAGCACCTGCTGGCCATGCCGCTGAGCCCGCTGGAGATCATGGCCGCCAAGGTCTGGTCCATGGGCCTGGTGGTGTTGCTGGGCTGCTGCGCCTCGCTGTGGCTGGTCGTGCACGGGCTGATCGGCCTGCCGCTTCCATCCACGACCTGGGTCTTCGTGCTGGGCGCTGCGCTGCAGATGTTCGCGGTCACCTCCCTGGGCATTTTCCTGGCCACCCTGGCACGTTCCATGCCCCAGATGGGCCTGTTGCTCATCATGGTGCTGCTGCCGCTGGAAATGCTCTCGGGCGCCAGCACGCCCAGGGAAAGCATGCCCGAGGCGGTGCGCCTGCTGATGCTGGCCGCGCCGACCACCCATTTCGTCAGTCTTTCCCAGGCCACGCTGTTCCGCGCCGCCGGGCTGGCCGAGGTCTGGCCGCAGCTGCTGGCCATCGCGGGCATCGGCGCGAGCTTTTTCGGCATCGCGCTGGCGCGCCTGCGCAGCACCATGGGTGCGATGTCCTGAGGCTGGTGCGAGCCGCGGGAGCCGCGGGAGCCGCGGGAGCCGTGCTCAGCCCGAGCCTTTGACCAGGAACATGCCGCTGTCCACGTCGTCGAGCTGCGCGCTGCGTGCCTCGCGCTCGTCCGGGTCGGGCTCGCGCACCTCGAGAACCCGGTAATGCACGCGCAGCGCCATGCCGGCCAGCGGATGGTTGCCGTCCAGCACC
>DAIDHU010000007.1 GCA_027451915.1 Thiomonas sp.
CATGGACCAGGGCGAGGGCGTGTGCACGGTCGACAAGGCGCCTCGCACCCTGCGCGAGACCGCGCTGGAGGCGGTGGAGCACACCGCCTTCTACCCGCCCGGCGGCAAGGCGCGTCTGCATGACATGATCGCCGGGCGTCCCGACTGGTGCATCTCGCGCCAGCGCGCCTGGGGCGTGCCGCTGCCCTTCCTGCTGCACAAGGCCAGCGGCGAGCTGCACCCTCGCACCCTGGAGCTGATGGATCGTGCCGCCGAACTGGTGCAGCGCGAGGGCGTGGAGGCCTGGTCACGCCTGGACCTGCGCGACTGGCTGGGCGAGCAAGCCGAGGACTACGAGAAGTCCCAGGACATCATCGAGGTCTGGTTCGACTCCGGCACCACCCACTGGCACGTGCTGCGCGGCAGCCATCGCGAGCAGCTGGCCTGGCCGGCCGACCTGTACCTGGAAGGCCACGACCAGCATCGCGGCTGGTTCCACTCCTCCCTGCTCACGGGCTGCGCCATCGACGGGCGCGCGCCCTACAAGGCGCTGCTCACCCACGGGTTCACCGTGGACGGCCAGGGACGCAAGATGAGCAAGTCGGTGGGCAACGTGATCGCGCCGCAGACGGTCAGCGACAAGCTCGGCGCCGAGATCATCCGCCTGTGGGTGGCCTCCACCGATTACTCGGGCGACCTGGCGATCTCGGATGCCATTCTCAAGCAGGTGGTCGAGAATTACCGGCGCGTGCGCAACACCCTGCGCTTCCTGCTGGCCAACGTGTCCGACTTCGACCCGGCCACGCAGTCGGTGGAACCCGCGCGGATGCTGGACATCGACCGCTGGATGCTGGCCCACGCCGGGGCCCTGCAGCGCGAGATCCTCGCGCACTATGCGGCCTATGAGTTCCACCCGGTGGTGGCCCGGCTGCTGGTGTTCTGCTCGGAGGACCTCGGAGGCTTTTACCTCGACGTACTGAAGGACCGGCTGTACACCACGCAGGCGGACGGCCCCGCCCGACGCAGCGCGCAGACCGCGCTGTGGCACCTGGCGGCGGCCATGCTGCGCTGGATCGCACCCTTCCTCAGCTTCACCGCGGAGGAGGCCTGGGAACACTTCGCGCCGGAACTGGCAAAGACCCAGCGCAGCATCTTCGTGCAGACCTTCCACGAAATTCCGCGCCTGGACGACGAGCCCGAACTGCTCGCGCGCTGGGCCCGCATCCGGGAGCTGCGCGACGAGGTCAACCGCGGGGTCGAACAGGTGCGCGCGGAAGGACGCCTGGGCTCGTCGCTGCAGGCCTGGGTGGAACTCGGCCTGGCCGAGCCGGACCTGCGACTGCTGGCCGGCCTTGGCGAAGAAGCGCGTTTCGCCTTCATCGTCTCGAAGCTGGAGCTGCGCGCGGCCGACACCACCCAGCTGCGGGTGAGGCCGGCCGAGGCCGCCAAGTGCGAGCGCTGCTGGCACTGGGTGGAGGACGTCGGAGCCGACGCCGCGCATCCGGGCCTGTGCGGGCGTTGCGCGAGCAACCTGTACGGCCACGGCGAGGTGCGACGCCATGTCTGAGCTCACCTTCGCGCAGCGCCGCCGCCCCCCGCCATCCTGGGCGTGGCTGCTGCTCGCGCTGGCGGTGCTGGCCCTGGACCAGTTCAGCAAATGGCTGGTGGCGCGGGAGTTGCCGCTGGATGCCTCGATCCCGGTCACCGGATTCTTCAACCGGGTGCACATCGAGAACCCCGGCGCGGCCTTTTCCTTCCTGGCTGCCCAGTCGGGCTGGCAGCGCTGGCTGTTCACAGCGCTGGGCCTGGCAGCCTCGCTGCTGATCGTCGGGGTGCTGCTGCGCCGGCGTCGCCGCCCCTTGCTCGGCCTGGCCCTGGCCCTGATTCTCGGCGGGGCGCTGGGCAACGTCGCCGACCGCGTACTGTGGGGCCACGTGACGGATTTTCTCGATTTCTACCTGCGCACGGCTTCGGGCTCCTGGCACTGGCCGGCCTTCAACCTCGCCGACACCTCGATTTTCCTCGGCGCCGTGACCCTGCTCCTCGACGAGCAGCGCGAGGCGCGCCGCCGCGCCTCGCGCCCCGGGTAGACCCGGCCTTGCGGGGAACTCCCGGGGGTTATAACCTTGCGCTCATCATGGTTGTATCCAGACATGACGGGCCCCGCCGATGACCCCCGAGGAAGCCAGGCGCCATCCCTTGGCGAAACAAGGATCCGCGCGCGTGAGCGTGTGCACGCTGGGCTGGCGCGACCCCCTGCGCTGGCTGGCCGCGGGAGCGCGCGACATGCGCTCCTGCCCCGCGCTCAGCCTGGGCTACGGAGCCCTGTTCACCCTCGTGGCCTGGGGCCTGGGGCTGAGCCTGCGCAGGCATCCGCAATACGCCCTGCTGCTGGCCAGCGGGGTCATGCTGCTGGGCCCGGCCCTGGCCATGGGCCTGATCCAGGCCAGCCGCAGTTGCGAGGCCGGCCGGCGCCCGAGGCTTCGCCCCTGTCTGATGTGCTGGTGGCCGGCGCGCTCCAGCGTGGCCCTGTTCGCGGGCCTGCTGCTGGTGCTGGAGCTGCTGTGGGCGCGCAGCGCCCTGATCGTGTTCGCCCTGTTCGCCGACGCCATGGCGCCCGCGCCCACCCTGTCGGGCATGTTGCTGGATCCGGCCAACCTGCCCTTTCTCGCGGCCTATGGCGCCATCGGAGCGCTGTTCGCCGCCATCGCCTTCGCCTGCAGCGTGATCGCCGTGCCCATGCTGCTGGACCGCCCGGTGGATGCCGTCACCGCCGCGCTGACCAGTGTGCGTGCCTGCCTCGAACACCCCTGGGTGCTGATGCTGTGGGGCGCGCTGCTGACCCTGCTCACCGTACTGGCGCTGCTGCCCGCGGGCCTGGGGCTGCTGGTGGTCGGTCCGCTGCTGGGGCACGCCAGCTGGCATGCCTACCGCGGCATCCTCTGCCCGCCCAGCCCGGCGGCATCCTGAGCAGGGATGCCGGCCTTGCCCTCGGGCGCGGAGTCTCAGGGCTGCAGCACGATGCTGCCGGTGGTCGAGCGGCTTTCCAGGGCGCGGTGCGCCTCGGCGGCGTCGCGCAGCGCATGGCGCTGTCCGATCAACGGGCGCACCTTGCCCGCCAGCACCACGTCGAACAGTTCGGCGGCCATCTCCAGCTGGGTGGCGCGCTCGGCCAGGTGGGTCATCAGGGTCGGGCGGGTCACGTACAGGGAACCGCGCGCCGCCAGATCCCCCAGGGTGAGCGGCGGCACGGGGCCCGAGGCATTGCCGAAACTCACCATCAGTCCGAAGGGCTGCAGGCAGCCCAGCGAGCGCTCCCAGGTGTCGCGCCCCACCGAGTCGTAGACCACCGCGACGCCCTTGCCGGCGGTGAGCTCGCGCACCCGCGAGACCAGATCCTCGCTGCGGTAGTTGATGCAATGCGCGTAGCCGTTTTCCAGGGCCAGGCGGCACTTTTCCTCGCTGCCGGCGGTGCCGATGAGCTGCACCCCCAGGGCCCTGGCCCATTGCCCGGCGATCAGGCCCACGCCACCCGCGGCCGCGTGGAACAGCGCCACGTCGCCGGCCTGCAGCCGACGCGTGCGGCGCAGCAGGAACTGCGCGGTCAGCCCCTTGAGCATCATGGCCGCGGCGGTGTCGAAGGCGATGCCGTCGGGAAGCTTCACCAGCACGCGCGCCGGAATCACCCGCGCCTGCGCATAGGCCCCGGTCGGTCCATGGCAATAGGCCACGCGGTCGCCCTCGCGGAACTCGCTCACCCCCTCGCCCACCGCCTCGACCACTCCCGCGGCCTCCAGGCCGATGCCCGCCGGGAGCTGCAGCGGGTACAGTCCCGTGCGGTGGTAGACGTCGATGAAATTGACCCCGACCGCGGCATGGCGCACGCGCACCTCGCCGGCGCCCGGCTCGCCCGGCTCGACCTGCTGCCACTGCAGCACCTCCGGGCCGCCTGTACGCTCGATGCGAATCGCATGGTTCATGGCAGTCTCCGTTGTCCCTGGTTTCATTCGCGCCACCCCCGCGGGCCCGCGCACGGGGAATAATTGTGCCCATTCCGGCGTGCGCCTGCATGCCCGCCCCAGCCCGAAACCCTGGAAGCCGCCCGATGCGACTGCTGCTGGTCTAAGACGACATGATGATCGGTGAAAGCGCGCTCGATGCGCTGCGCGCCGAGGGCTACGCCGTGGACTGGGTGCGCTACGGCCGCGCCGCCGACGCCGCCTGGAGCACCGAGCACTACGATCTGGTGCTGCTGGACCTGGGGCTTCCGGCGCGCGATGGCCTGCAGGTGCTCAAGGCCGCGCGCGAGCGCCACGACGCCACGCCGGTGCTCATCGTCACCGCCCGCGACGCGGTCGATGAACGCATCCGCGGACTCGACGCCGGGGCCGACGACTACCTGCTCAAGCCCTACGACCTCAACGAACTGCAGGCGCGCATCCGCGCCCTGCTGCGCCGCGCCGCCGGGCGCGCCGAGCCCGCGCTGAGCCATGGGGGCGTATGCCTCAACCCGGCCACGCGCGAGGCCACGCTGCACGGCCAGCCGCTGGTGCTCTCGCAACGGGAATGGGCCGTGCTGGAGGCGCTGATGCGCCGCCCCGGGGTGATCCTGTCGCGCGCGCAGCTGGAGGAAAAACTCTACGGCTGGAAGGACGAGATCTCCAGCAACGCCGTCGAGGTCTACGTGCACAGCCTGCGCAAGAAACTGGGAGCCGAGTTCATCCGCAACATTCGCGGCATGGGCTACGTGCTGGCGCGCGAGCAGGACGCCGGCGCGGGAGAGAATGCGTGAAATCCCTGCGCGCCAAGCTGCTGGTGCTGCTGACCGCGGCGGTCCTGACCGCCGCGCTGGTGCAGGCCTTCGCGGTGTTCCGCAACGCCATGCGCGAAGCCGACGCCGTGTTCGACTACCACCTGCAGCAGATCGCGCTCTCGCTGGCCACGGGCGAGCTCGGCCTGCCCGGATTCGGCCCTCGAGGCCACGCCCGCGACGACCTGGACTACGTGTTCCAGGTGTGGGCACCCGACGGCCAGCGCATCTACGTGTCGCGCCCGCGCGTGGAATTGCCCGACCAGGCCGTGCTGGGCTACGCCAACGTGGCGGTGAACGGGCAGAACTGGCGCGTGTTCTCCATGCAGGCGGGGGGCCGCACCATCCAGGTGGCGCAGCCCCTGCTCAGCCGGCGCGCGCTGGCGCTGACCTTCGCGCTCAACTCGGTATGGCCGATGCTGCTGATCGTGCCGCTGCTGCTGCTGGTGGTCGCCTGGGTGGTTCGCCGGTCCCTGGCTCCGCTGCGCGCGCTGTCCACGTAACTGGAAAATCGCGCCGCCACCTCCTTCGACCCGCTGGACCCCGGGGCCGCGATGCTGGAAATGCGACCGGTGGTGCGGGCGATGAACGGCCTGTTCGCGCGCACCCGCCAGGCCTTCGATGCGCAACAGATGTTCGTGGCCGACGCCGCTCACGAATTGCGTTCTCCGCTGGCTGCGCTGAAGCTGCAATTGCAGATGCTCGAACGCGCCCCCGACGACTCGACCCGTCGCCTGGCCGCGCAACGCCTGGACTCCGGCATCGACCGCGCCACCCACCTGGTCGAGCAATTGCTGGCACTGGCGCGCGCCGACTCCGGCGGGCGCGAGGCCCCGGCGCCCTGCTCCCTGACCGAGGCCGCCCGCCAGGCCCTGGCCGATACCCTGGACCTGGCGCAGGCCCGGGGCATCGACGCCGGACTGGAACAGGCCGAGGAACTCACCGTGCTGGCGCCTCCGCAGGGCCTGCGCATGCTGGCGCGCAACCTGGTGGACAACGCCGTGCGCTACAGCCCGCGCGGCGCGCGCGTGGACGTGCGGGTGCACGTGCAGGAGGGCAAGGCCCTGCTGGAGGTGGATGACTCCGGCCCCGGCATCCCGGCCGCCGAGCGACCGCGGGTGTTCGACCGCTTCTACCGCCGCGCCGATGCTCCTCCCGGAGGCAGCGGGCTGGGCCTGGCCATCGTGCGCAGCGTGGCCGAGCGCAGCCACGCCAGCGTGGAACTGCTGGACTCCCCTCTCGGCGGACTGCGCGTGCGCGTGAGTTTCGCGCGGCAGGCCTGAGCCCGCGAGCGCGCGCGCCCGGCCTTCGCTCAGGTGTTCTGGGGAGCGTCCAGGTCGAAGGCGCGGTGCAGCGCGCGCACCGCCAGTTCCAGGTATTTCTCGTCGATCAGCACCGACACCTTGATCTCCGAGGTGGAGATCATCTGGATGTTGATGCCCTCCTCCGACAGCGTGCGGAACATGGTGCTGGCCACGCCGGCGTGCGAGCGCATGCCCACGCCCACGATCGACACCTTGCAGGACTTCGGGTCGCCGAGCACGTCCTTGGCGCCGATGTGCGCCTGCACCTCGTTCTTCAGGATCGACAGCGTGCGCGCATAGTCGTTGCGCCCGACGGTGAAGGAAAAATCGGTGAACCCGGCCACGCTCTGGTTCTGCACGATCATGTCGACTTCGATGTTCGCCTGCCCCACCGCGCTGAGGATCTGGTAGGCGATGCCCGGGCGATCGGGCACGCCGACCACCGTGATCTTGGCTTCGTCGCGCGCGAAGGCGATGCCGGAAACGACGGCACGTTCCATGTTCTGGTCCTCTTCGAAAGTGATCAGTGTGCCGCTGCGCATCTCCTGCTCCAGCGGAATGTCCCACGGCGTCAGGCTGGACAGCACGCGCAGGCGCACGCGGTACTTGCCCGCGAACTCCACCGAGCGGATCTGCAGCACCTTCGATCCCAGGCTGGCCATCTCCAGCATTTCCTCGAAGGTGATCGAGGGCAGTTTCGACGCCTCCGGAACGACCCGCGGATCGGTCGTGTACACCCCGTCGACGTCGGTGTAGATCTGGCATTCGTCGGCGCCCAGCGCCGCCGCCAGGGCCACGCCCGAGGTGTCCGATCCACCGCGGCCGAGGGTGGTGATGTTGCCCTGAGCATCCATGCCCTGGAAGCCGGCGACGACCACGATCATGCCCTGGTCCAGGTCGGCGCGGATGCGCTGCTCGTCGATGGCCTCGATGCGCGCCTTGGTGAAGGCGCTGTCCGTGTGCACCCCCACCTGGAAGCCGGTGTAGCTGCGCGCCGGCTGGCCCATGGACTTGAGCGCCATCGCCAGCAGCCCGATGGTCACCTGTTCGCCGGTGGAGGCCACCACGTCCA
This sequence comes from Thiomonas sp., assembly GCA_027451915.1. Lineage (GTDB taxonomy): Bacteria > Pseudomonadota > Gammaproteobacteria > Burkholderiales > Burkholderiaceae_C > Thiomonas_A. Next base: position 7,166 of record DAIDHU010000007.1, read on the forward strand.
GCTCGCGCGGGTCCGGCTCGGGCTGGACTTCGCGCGCCAGCGCGATCAGCCGGTTGGTCTCCCCCGACATCGCCGAGACGACGACCACGACCTGGTTGCCGGCTTCGGCCCATTTGATGGCGCGCCGGGCGACGTTCTTGATGCGTTCGACGGAACCGACCGAAGTTCCGCCGTATTTCTGGACGATGAGCGCCATGATGGGACGGTGATGGGGCGCGACCCGCCGCTTGGGCCGCGGCGACGCAAAAAGCCCAGGATTATAGGGCTGCCGAAGCGCCCGGATCGCAGCGCAGCCACCCGGAGTCGCGCCATAGGCGCGCATGGCCGATCCCGACCAGCACCGCGGCGTCACCCGGCGCATCGATCTGGCGCAACAGGTTGTCGATCTGCGCCGCGTTGCTGCGCAGCCCCAGCTCGGCCAACCAGGCCCGCAGCACCTGCGCGCGTCTCGGGGTCTCCCAGGCGGCCAGTTGCGCCAGGCGCAGGCCGGCCTCGCCGCGGCAGACACGCAGGTCCCGCGCGGCCTGTTCGCGCACATGTCCGGCCGCCTGCGCGCACAGCGCCGCGCTGCGCCCCAGGGTCCGGCGCCAGGCCGGCTCCAGGCGATCGAGCACGGGCAGCAGTTCAGCGCGGATGCGGCCGCGGCGCAGCGCCGGGTCCTCGTTCATGGGGTCGCGCACATAGGGCACGCCGGCGGCGTCCAGCTCCGCGCGCAAGCGGGGCGCCGGGCATTCCAGCAAGGGGCGCCCCAGCCACACCCCCGCGCGCTGCGCGGCCGGCGGCATCGCCGCCAGCCCGGCGGGGCCGGCGCCGCGCAACAGGGCCAGCAGCGGGCTCTCCGCCTGATCGTCGGCATGGTGCCCCAACAGCAACCAGGCGCAGCCCAGTTCGCGCGCGGCTCGCGCGAGGGCGGCATGGCGCATCAGGCGCGCCTGCTCCTCCAGGCTGTCGCCGCGCCGGCGCGGCACCTCCACGCGCAGCACCCGGCACGCCACCCCCCACTGCGCGCACTGGCGGCGGGCGTGCTCGGCGAAGTCGTCGGCGGCCGCCTGCAGGCCGTGGTGCACATGC
>DAIDHU010000008.1 GCA_027451915.1 Thiomonas sp.
CGGGCGAGGCGCCGATCAGTTCGACCTTGTACTTGTCGAGCACGCCATGCCGGTGCAGGTCGAGCGCACAGTTCAGCGCCGTCTGCCCGCCCATGGTCGGCAGCACCGCGTCCGGGCGCTCGCGCTCGATGATGCGCTCGACCACCTGCCAGGTGATGGGCTCGATGTAGGTGACGTCGGCCGTCTCCGGGTCCGTCATGATGGTGGCCGGATTGCTGTTGACCAGCACCACGCGGTAGCCCTCTTCGCGCAGGGCCTTGCAGGCCTGCGCCCCGGAATAATCGAATTCGCAGGCCTGGCCGATGACGATCGGGCCGGCGCCGATGATCAGGATGGTTTGGATGTCTGTGCGCTTGGGCATGGGACGACGGGTTCAGGTGTTGGCGGGTTTCGTGCGGGCTCGGGCGACGGCGGGCCTCAATGCGGGGAGGCGGTGGCCAGGCGCAGGCTGAAGGCCATGAAGGCCGCGCCCAGCGCGCCGGTCAGCCCGGCGGCGACGCGACGCCGGCGGCGGAAGGCCTCGGCCAGGCGCGAGCCGGCGAAGATCAGCGTGGACAGGTACAGCGCGCTGAAGAACTGCACGATCGCGCCCAGGATCAGGAAGGAAAGCGCCGGGTGGGCGTAGCCCGGTTGCACGAACTGGATGAAAAACGAGATGAAAAACAGGATGGCCTTCGGATTGAGCAGACTGATCAGCAGCGCCTTGCCCAAGGGATGCGAGGCGTCCACCTTCGCCGCGGGCCTTGGCGCGGCCTCGGCGCGGCGCCAGTTGCGCAGCCCGGCGCGCAGCATGCCCAGGCCGATCCAGGCCAGGTACGCGGCGCCCGCGAACTTGACCACCATGAACAGCCACGCCACGGTCTGCAGCAGGCTGGCCAGCCCGGCCGCCGCCAGCACCATCAGCACGCTGTCGCCGAGGAAAATGCCCGCGGCGCCGATGTAGCCGGTGCGTACCCCGCGTTGCGCGGCCAGGCCCAGCACGTACAGCGAATTCGGCCCCGGCAGCAGCACGATGAACACCACGCCGAGCACGTACAGCGGGAGGTCGGTGATGCCGAAGGGGTGCATGCTGGGGTCTCCGGGAACGGGGCGCTGGATCTGCGGACCTGGGATCAGGCGGCGCTCGCCCGCTGCATCATGGCGGTGAAGCGATCGAACAAGCCACCGATGTCGTGGGGGCCGGGGCTGGCCTCGGGGTGACCCTGGAAGCCCATCGCCGGCCGGTCGGTGTAGGCGAATCCCTGCAGCGTGCCGTCGAACAGCGACACGTGGGTGGCGCGCAGATTGGCGGGCAGGCTGTCGGGGTCCACCGCGAAACCATGGTTCTGGCTGGTGATGCTCACGCGCCCCGTGTCCAGGTCGCGCACCGGATGGTTGGCGCCGTGGTGGCCGAATTTCATCTTGAAAGTGCGCGCGCCCGCGGCCAGCGCCAGGATCTGGTGCCCCAGGCAGATGCCGAACACCGGCACGCCACGCTGCATCAGCTCGCGCGCGGCGGTGATGGCGTAGTCGCAGGGCTCCGGATCCCCGGGGCCGTTGGACAGCAGCACGCCGTCGGGGCGCATGGCGAGCACCTCGGCCGCGCCGGTCTGCGCGGGCACCACGCTGACGCGGCAGCCGCGCTCGGCCAGCAGGCGCAGGATGTTGTGCTTGACGCCGAAGTCGTAGACCACCACATGGGGGCCATCGGCCTGGCGCTGCACGTAGCCGCGGCCCAGCGCCCAGGCCGAGCCGGTCCAGGCGTAGGGCTGGGTGGTGCTGACCACCTTGGCCAGGTCCATGCCGGCCAGGCTGGGCGTGGACTTCGCGCGGGCCACCGCGCGCTCGCGCAACTGCGCGCTCACCGCCTCGCCGGCGGGCAGGGCGACGATGCAGCCGTTTTGCGCGCCCGCCGTGCGCAGCAGCCGGGTCAGGCGGCGGGTGTCGATGTCGGCGATGGCCACGGTGCCGTGGCGCTGCAGGTACTCGGCCAGGCCCTCGGCACGGCGGAAGTTCGAGTCCTGCAGGGGAAGGTCGCGAATGACCAGTCCGGCGGCATGGATACGGGTGGATTCCGCGTCCTCCGGATTGGCACCGACGTTTCCGAT
>DAIDHU010000009.1 GCA_027451915.1 Thiomonas sp.
CGTAGCGAGGCATCAACGACCCGCGCATGCATTCCCGGCCCCGGCGCCGGGTTCCACGGAGCCACGGATGAGCGTCATCACCTGCGTCGAAGACCTGCGCCTGCTGGCGCGCAAGCGCGTTCCGCGCATGTTCTACGACTACGCGGATTCGGGCTCGTGGACCGAAAGCACCTACCGCGCCAATGAACAGGATTTCCAGCGCATCCGGCTGCGCCAGCGCGTGGCCGTGGACATCGCGCGTCGCAGCCTGCGCTCGCGCATGCTGGGCCAGGACGTGGCCATGCCGGTGGCCCTGGCGCCCACCGGCCTGACCGGCATGCAGCACGCCGACGGCGAGATCCTCGCCGCGCGCGCCGCGGAGGCCTTCGGCGTGCCCTTCACGCTGTCGACCATGAGCATCTGCTCCATCGAGGACATCGCCGCGCACACCCGGGCGCCCTTCTGGTTCCAGCTGTACGTGATGCGCGACCGCGCCTTCATCGAGCGCCTGATCGAGCGGGCCCGGGCGGCACGCTGCTCGGCGCTGATGCTCACGCTGGACCTGCAGATCCTGGGGCAACGCCACAAGGACATCAAGAACGGGCTTTCAGCGCCGCCCAAGCCGACCCTGCGCAACTTGCTGAACCTGGCGACCAAGCCCCGCTGGGTGATGGGCATGGCCCGCACCCCGCGGCGGACTTTCGGCAACATCGTCGGGCATGCCACGGGGGTGTCGGACCTCAGCTCCCTGTCATCGTGGACCAGCCAGCAGTTCGATCCGAGCCTGAGCTGGAAGGACGTGGAGTGGATCAAGCGCCAGTGGGGCGGCAAGCTGATCGTCAAGGGCGTGCTCGACGCCGAGGACGCCCGCCTGGCGGCCGACAGCGGCGCCGATGCGCTGATCGTGTCCAACCACGGCGGGCGACAGCTCGACGGCGCGCCCAGCTCCATCGCCGCCCTGCCGGCCATCGTCGAGGCGGTCGGCAGCCGCATGGAGGTGTGGCTGGACGGAGGCATCCGCAGCGGCCAGGACGTGTTCAAGGCCCTGGCCCTGGGCGCGAGCGGCACCCTGATCGGCCGCGCCTTCCTGTACGGCCTGGGCGCCATGGGCGAGGCCGGGGTGGCCCGCTGCCTGGAGCTGATCCGCAACGAGCTCGACCTGACCATGGCCTTCTGCGGGCTCGACGACGTCTCGCGCATCGACCGCCGGGCCCTGTTCGAGGATCCGGCGCGCGCGCCGGCCTGAGGCCTGCGCCCGGCCCACGCACGGGGATCTGCGCCGGCGCAACCGCCGAGTCGCCGGGAAGGACAGCCCGATTGCCGGCGCGGCCCCTGGCTGCATACACTTGCGGGCGTGCGTCCCCGCACGCCCTGCCCGCCCCACGCCATGCCCGACGACACGCCCATCCCAGCGATCCAGGATCTCTACCCCGAGCACCTGGCGCATTGCTACGGCTGCGGTCGGCTCAACGAGCACGGCCACCACATCCGCACCTTCCAGGACGGCGAGCAGACGGTCTCGGAATTCACCCCCGACGCCAGCCACATCGCGGTGCCCGGTTTCGTGTACGGCGGCGTGAT
>DAIDHU010000010.1 GCA_027451915.1 Thiomonas sp.
CCATGGTGGCGGCCATGTACACGCCTTCCAGCCAGTTGCGGGCTTCGGTCACCAGCGGCACGGTGTCGGAGCGGCGCCCTCCGAACACGAAGGCATCGATGGCCACCCCCGCCGGGTCGTCCCAGGCCGGATCGAGCGCCGGGTTGTTGGTGGCGGCCACCGTGAACCTCGCGTTCGGGTGGGCCGCCTTCGCGCCGGTGGCCGCTGCGATCTCCGGCGTCCAGTCCCTGCCCTGCCAGTCGATGGCATGGCGGGGCGCGGGACCCTTGCCCTCCCACCAGACGTCGCCATCGTCGGTCAGCGCGACATTGGTGAAGATCACGTCGCGCTCGAGGCTGCGCATGCAGTTGGGGTTGGTCTCGAAATTCGTTCCCGGAGCCACCCCGAAATAGCCGGCCTCCGGGTTGATCGCGACCATGCGTCCGTCCGCGCGCGGCTTGATCCACGCGATGTCGTCCCCGAGGGTCGTGATTTTCCAGCCGGGCAGGGTCGACGGCGGGATCAGCATGGCGAAGTTGGTCTTGCCGCAGGCGCTGGGGAACGCCGCCGCCACGTGGTACTTGCGCCCGGCCGGAGTGGTCACGCCCAGGATCAGCATGTGCTCGGCCAGCCAGCCCTGGTCACGTCCCATGCGCGAGGCGATGCGCAGCGCGAAGCACTTCTTGCCCAGCAGCGCGTTGCCGCCATAGCCCGAGCCGTAGGACCAGATCTCCGAGGTCTCGGGGTAATGCACGATGTACTTGTGCTCGGCGTTGCAGGGCCAGGGCACGTCGGCCTGGCCGGGTTGCAGCGGCGCGCCCACGCTGTGCACGCAGGGCACGAAATCCCCGTCGTTGCCCAGCAGTTCCACGACCCTGCGGCCCATTCGGGTCATCAGGCGCATGTTCACCGCGACATAGGGGGAATCCGACAGTTCGACGCCGATGTGCGAGATCGGCGAGCCCAGCGGCCCCATGCTGAAGGGCACCACGTACAGGGTGCGCCCGCGCATGCAGCCGCGGAACAGGGCCTTGTCGCCGGTCTGCAGCAGCGCACGCATCTCGCCGGGGTCCACCCAGTTGTTGGTCGGGCCGGCATCCTCCCGGCGTACGCTGCAGATGAAGGTGCGGTCCTCGACCCGGGCCACGTCGGAGGGGTCGGAACAGGCCAGGTAGCTGTTCGGGCGCCGCAGGGGGTCGAGGCGCCGGAAGGTGCCGGCGTCCACCAGTTGCTGGCAAAGGCGGTCGTATTCCTCCTGGCTTCCGTCGCACCAGTGCACCTTCTCGGCTTGCGTGAGGTGGGCGATGCGGGAGACCCAGGCGATGAGTTTGGCGTTGCGCACGTAGTCGGGCACCTTGCCCGGCGCGCTGGCCTGAGGAATGGCATTCATGGGACTGCTGGCTCCGTGTTCGGCGTGGCCGCGATTCGCGGTGTGCACCGCAACATCGAGCCTGGCCGTCGTTTTGGTCGTGGACGGCGCGGTTGCGCCGTGGAGCCAGTGTAATCACAGGCGGACCGACTCAGGGCCGGTAGAAAGCCCAGAAGAACTCGCGTTGCGATTTGGTCGCCTTGACCTGCTGCATCGCGCATTTGGCATGCAGCACCAGGTCCTCGGCCTCCCCCCCATGGTCGGGGAACAGGGTCACGCCCATGCTGATCGGGCATTGCCAGAACAGCGCATCGGACAGGGCGTAGGGCACGTCGAAATCCAGTTGCAGGCGCTCCAGCAGGGGCGCGATGTTGTGCATGCCCTGGATGCCTTCCAGCACCAGCACGAATTCGTCGCCTTCGCTTCGCACCACCAGGTCGGTCTTGCGCAAGGCGCGCTGCAGGCGCTGCGCGAACTGGCGCAACACGGCATCGCCGGCGGCGCGTCCGTGGGCCAGGTTGAGCTGCTCGAAGGCATCGAAGTCCAGCACGGCCACGGCCAGGCGCCGCCCGGCGCGGCGGCTGCGCTCCAGCGCGGGCGGAAGCATTTCGTCCAGCGCGGCGCGGTTGAGCAATCCGGTCAGGCCGTCGCGCAGCGGGCTTTGCTCGAGGCGGCGGCGCAATCCCTCGCCCGCCTGGCGGTAGCCCTCGAGCTGCCAGGCCTCGTCGCGCCGCAGGCGCTTGTACAGCGCCCCCATCAGGGGCCGGCGCTGTTGCAGGGACATGCCTGCCGCGAACAGTTCGAAATCGGCGGCGAAGCCCGAGGACATGGCCATGATCCACAGCGGACCCAGCCCCCAGGCGTGGAACAGCTTGCCGGTCTCCAGCATGCGTTGCTGCAGCTCGGGCGTGTAGTGGGGTGCCAGCAGTTCGCGGTAATGGGCCGCGTGCAGCTCCAGAAGCTGCGCCAGCGCCGCCTCGCCGAGCGGCTCGAGCATTTCGCCGGGCTTGAGCAGGGCGCGCGCCTGGGCCTCGAAGGCGGCGCATGCCGCGTCGGTCCGGCTCAGCAGCGCGGGCGCGTGATCGTGCAGCGCGCGCGTTTCCTCGGCGCTGAGCTGCAGGAAGTCGAGCAAGGTTTCCATCGAGCGTTTCCCGGGCGCGGGGACGGCGGGCAGGCGGCGGGCGCCGCCTGCATCTCCCTCGCGGGAATTCTCGGCCGCACGGGCCGCGCGCGGCGGCCCCCGGGGCTCAGGAAATCCGGCTTTGCGTGACGGATTTCACGCCAGCCGCGCGCGCATGCGGCGCACGATCTCGTCCAGCGCGTCGCGCGCGGCCGGCAGCGTGTTGGCCATGGCCAGGAAACTGTGCAGCACGCCGGGGCAGCGCAGCATCTCGCAGTCCACGCCTGCCTCGAGCAGGCGCGCCGCGTAGCGTTCACCCTCGTCGCGCAGCGGGTCCAGCTCGGCGCTGAACAGCAGGGTCGGCGGCAGACCCTGCAGTGCGTCGGCGCGCAGCGGCGAGGCTTCCGGGTCCAGGCGCCGCGCCGGGTCGGCGCAGTAGTGGTTCCAGAACCAGCGCATGTCGTCGGCGGTGAGCAGGTAGCCCTCGGCGTAGTCGCGGTAGCTCGGCGTGTCGAGGCCGGCGTCGGTGACCGGGTAGACCAGCACCTGCAGATCGGCGCCGCGAGTATCCCGCGCGGCGGCCACGCGCCGCGCTGCCACGGTGGCCAGCGTGGCCCCCGCGCTGTCGCCCATGACGACCAGGCGGCGCAGGGGCCGGCCCAGCAGGCGCTCGCCGTGTTCTGCGGCGAATCGCAGCGCGGCCTGCGCATCGTCCACGGGGGTGGGGAAGGGGTGCTCGGGGGCCAGGCGGTAGTCGACCGACAGCACCGCCGTGCCGGTGCGCTGGGCCAGCAGCGCCGTGTAGGGTTCGAAGGCCGCCACCGAACCCAGCACCCAGCCGCCGCCGTGGAAGTACACGACCAGGCAGTCGGCCGCCGGGTCGTCGGCGTACAGGCGCGCGTGCAGCGGGGTGCCGTCGAGCGCGGGGATGCTCAAGGTACGCACGATGGCCAGTCGGGGCGCGGGTCCGAACAGCAGCTCGAACCAGCTGGGGAACTGGCGCGCCTGCTGCACGCTCAATCCGCTCAGGGGCTGGCGCCCGCGGGTGCGGGTGCGGCGCAGCAAATCCTGGGTTGCCGGGTCCATGATGGGGTTGGTGCTCGGGTCGGGCGGCTCAGGAGCGGCGACCCTGCTGCCTCGGCTGCCATCCTTGCGCGAGCACGCGGCGCCAGATGGCCTGGCGTTCGGCGTCGCTCATGAACAGCCAGTTGGAGATCTCCGTCAGCGTGCGCCCGCAGCCGCGGCACACATCGTCGAAGCAGGCCGAGCAGATGCCCACGCAGGGGCTCTGGGGAAGGTCCGCGGGCAAGGGAGCAGGTTCGGTGGTTTTCATGGGGCGTGGCCAACCAGGGCGCCGCAGCCGTCAGCCTCGAGCAGGCGCACCGAGTCCTGATCGTCCTCGCCCAGCAGCTGGAACACGGGCACAAGGTCCGCCTTCACGCTCTCCTTGCTCACCTGCTTCGCCAGCTTGCCCAGGTTCTGCGCGGCCGCGCGGCGCACCATCGGGGTCTCGTCCTTG
>DAIDHU010000011.1 GCA_027451915.1 Thiomonas sp.
CGGCCAGCGCGAGCAGCGCGGGGCCCAGCGCGCCGCCGCTACGCTGGCAGCTGCGCCGGAGCATGCGCCGCAAGGCGGCGCCACGCCCCGAGCCCGGGGTTGCAAGGCCTGCGCCCTCGGTCGCGAACTCGCGCCGTGCAAGGGGCAGCCAGGTCCTGGGAGCGCTCAATGCAGTACGTGCTGGCTGAACCACAGGTCCACGGCGGCCTCGCGCGCGCCCCAGAGGCCCGGATCCAGGCGCTGGGCATCGCGCGGCTTCAGGCTCGCCACCGCCGGCAGTGGCGCGACGCCGCGCAGCAGCGGCTGGTAGTTGGAGTCGGCGCTGGGGTCGCCCTGCTGCATGGCGCGCTGGCCCGCCGGCGACAGCACGAATTCCACGAAGCGCCGCGCCTGCTGCAAGGTTTCGCCCCGCACCTGCGCGCCGATGGCGATGTCCGAGGGGAGTTGCGCCACCGGATCCGGCGTGACGATGCGCAGCCCCGGCTGGCGCTGTGCGAAGCCCAGTGCGGCGGAGCTTTGCACCACGGCCACGTCGATCTGACCGTACTGCAGGGCACGCAGGGTCACGCTGTTGGTGGGGTACACCTTCAGGCCATGCGCCTTGAGTTGTTCGAACCAGGACTGGCCGGCGCGCATGCCGTCGTGTTGCAGGATGCCCGCGACAAAGGGAAAGGTGGGCCCGGAGATGGCCGGATTGTTCATGCCCACCCTGCCGCGCAGCGCGGGCTGCAGCAGGTCCGCCCAGGTGCGTGGAGCCTGGTGAACCCGACGCGTGTTGACCAGCAGGGTTCCGGCGTAGGTCAGCCCCACGGGCAGGTAGCAGTGGTCGGCGGGCAGCAGCGCGCGTCCGGCGGCGTCATAGGGCACCGCGGGCACCCAGCCGCAGGCCAGCAGGTGGCGCGAGGCCATGTCGCGCATGGCCATGTCGCCGTCGAACCACAGCAGATCCCACTGGGGCCGGCTGCCTTCGGCCTGCACCCGCGCCTGCAGGGGACCGGTGCTCAGGTGCACCAGGTCCACGGCGATGCCGGTGCTGCGGGTGAAGGCCTGGGCCACCGCGCGGTCGTAGCCGAAGGCGGCATATACGGTCAGGGCACGCGCCCGGGCCGTGCCCAGGGACAGCGCGGCGAGCAGCAACACAAGGGCGAATCGAATCATCAGCGGTCTTCGAGGTGGAAACGAACCCAGATGCGAAAACGCATGGGCTGGGAGGCCAGCGCGGCCGGCGTGGGCGGGTAGGGAGCCTCGCGCACCGCGGCCATGGCCGCGGAATCGAGCATGTCGACCCCGCTGGAGTGGGCCACGCGCACCTGGCTGACCTGCCCGTCGAGAAACTCGAAGCTGACCAGCACGCGCCCGCTCACATGCATGAGACGCGCGGCCTCGGGGAAGCGAACGGCCGCCTGGATGGCTTCGCGCAGCGCGCCCTCGAAACTCAGGCGCGTGGCGGCCAGATCCGGGTGTTGCACGGGAGCCGGCGCCGGCTTGGGCGGCGGCGCCACCGGCATGGCCGGCGTGGCCGCGGCCTGGGGCGCCGGCGGCGGGATGAGCGCGCGCGGCTGCGGGGGCGGGGGCAGCGGCCTGGGCAGGGGCTTGGGGTGCGTGAGGTGGGGGCGCGGTTTGGGCAGCGGCTTGGGGATCGGCTTGGGCGTGAC
>DAIDHU010000012.1 GCA_027451915.1 Thiomonas sp.
TGGGCCTGGTGCGCCGCGTGTGGCCGGGCTTCTTCAAGCTGCGCATGCTGGAGTGGGGCACCCCCATCACCATCGTCAGCCCTCCCTACGCCCGCGTCGACGAGGTGGACGACGCCGAGGTGATCCAGGCCATGCATCGCCTGATGCGCCAGACCGCGCGCCGGCAGGGCCAGCTGCTCATGCTCGCGCGCGACTTCGAGCCCCCGCAGGAAGGCCTGCGCGGCCTGTACGCGCGCCTGGGCTACCACTGGATCCCCAGCCTGCCCAACACCTACCTGCGCGTGCGCTGGCGCAGCCCCGAGGACTACCTCGGCTCCATGCGCAGCTACTACCGCAGCAAGCTGCTCAAGCACCTCAAGCGCAACCTCGACGCCGGCGTGAGCCACCAGCGGGTGCAGGACTTCGCCCACCTCGCCGACACCCTGTGCGCGCAGTGGATGGTGGTGCACGAGAACGCCAGCGAATTCCAGCGCGAGGTGCTCACCCCCGAGTTCTACCGCCGCCTGTCGCAGGACATGGGCGGCAAGGCCCAGGTGCTGCTGTTCCACCGCGAATCCAAGCTGGTGGCCCACGCGCTGCTGCTGCTCGACGGCCCCATGCTGCGCTGGCTGTACGTGGGCCGCGAAGTCGCCGCCAACGACAGCCTGTACCTGTACGTGGCCTACAGCGTCGTGTGCGCCGCCATCGAGCTCGGCGCCGAGCGCCTGGAGATGGGCCTGACCACCTACGCCATCAAGCAGGACCTGGGCGCCGAGGTCACCCCCATCCGCATCGCGCTGCGCTCCGCCTGGGGTTTCATCAATCCCTTCGTGGGCCTGGGCTACGGCCTGCTCAACTCGGTGCCCGAGCCGGGCCCGCGCGAGGTGTTCAAGGCCCCCGCCGAGGCCCCCGCCAAGGGCAGCCCGGGCCAAGCCGTCCGCGGGCGCCCCGGCAAGCATGCCGGCACGCCCGCCGTCCCCCCGCCCGAGCACCCGCGCGCCTGAGCCATGCCAAGCACGCAGCTGCCCGGCGACGACGCCCCCATCCTGATCACTGGAGCCACCGGTTTCATCGGCGGCCACCTGGCGCTGCGCCTGCTCGGGCAGGGCCGTCGCACTCGCCTGCTGGTGCGCGAGCCCCGGCGCCTGTCCCCGCGCCTTCTGGAAGGCGCCGAGGTGCTGCGGGGCGATCTGCTCGACCCCGCCAGCCTGCTGCCCGCCGTGCGCGGCTGCGCCCATGTGTTCCACTGCGCCGCCAACGTGGCCACCTGGGACCGCGCCGAGGCCTACGAGGCCGTCAACGTCGAGGGCGTGCGCAATCTGCTGCGGGCGCTGCAGGCCCGGGCGGAGGAGGGCGGCGGCCTGCCCGCGCGCCTGGTGCACCTGTCCACGGTGGACGTCTACGGCTACCCCCGCCAGCCCGCCGACGAGAGCGCCCCCGCCGAGGGCGGCGCCTTCGGCTACGGCCGCAGCAAGGCCCGCGGCGAGGCACTGCTGCGCGAGCAGGCCACGCGCATGGGCCTGTCCTGGGCCGTGCTGCGCCCCACCAACGTCATGGGCCCGCGCAGCCCCTTCATCGAGCGCATCGGCGACGAACTGCGCGCCGGGCTGATGCTGCGCGTGGGCGGCGGCCGCGCCGACTGCGGCTTCCTGTACGTGGACAACCTGGTCGACTGCATGCTCTGGGCGGCGCGGGCCCCCCAGGCCCACCAGGCCTGCTTCAACGTGCGCGACCCCGTGGAGATCAGCTGGGCGCGTTTTCTCGCCGACCTGCGCGCCGGCATCGCCGGGCGCGGCCTGGTGCTCGACCTGCCCGAGCCCCTGGCCGAGGGCGCCGCGCGGCTGCTGCAGGCCGGGCACCGCCTGCTGCGTCTGCGCGGCGAGCCCCTGCTACACCCGTTGCTGGTGCGCATGTTCGGGCGCAGCTGCGGGCATTCGGTCGAGCGCCTGCGGGCCGCCGGCGCGCCGCTGGGCGCCGTGGGCTACGAGCAGGCCATGCAGCGCTCGGTGCAGTGGTACCGGCAACAGCGGACGGCTCATGGGCAAGGCTGAGACCTCCCTGGCGCGCCGGCGGCATTTCCTGTTCCTGCAGGGCATGCCCTCGGCGTTTTTCCGGCGCATCGCGCAGCGCCTGCGCGAGCATGGGCACCGCTGCACCCGCATCAACCTGTGCCTGGGCGACCGCCTGTTCTGGCACGGCCCCGACACGCTCGACTACTCGGGCGACCTGGCCTCCTGGCCCCGGTTCCTCGAAACCTTCCTGGAGCGCGAGGGCGTCACCGACCTGCTGCTGCTGGGCGAGCAGCGTCACTACCACCGCGAGGCCGTGCACGCCGCGCTGGCCCGCGGCGTCGCCGTCACGGTCACCGACTTCGGCTACATACGCCCCGACTGGATCACCTTCGAGCGCAACGGCATGAGCGGCGCCTCGCTGTTCCCGCGCGACCCCGCGGAAATCCGCGTGCTCGCCGCCGCCAGCCCCGAGCCCGACTGGACCCCGCGCTTTCACGACAGCGGCCCGCGCATGGCCGCGGCCGACCTGCTGTACAACTTCGCCAACCTGCTGCCCCACCCGCGCTACGCCCATTACCAGCGCAGCGACCGGCGCCCGCCCACGCTGCGCTACACCTTCGCCAGCGCGCGCCGCCTGCTCGCCAACCGCCTGCTGCGCTCGCGCATGCAACGCATGGTGCAGTCCATCGAAGCCAGCGGCAGACCCTACTACGTGTTCCCGCTGCAACTGGACTTCGATTTCCAGATCGTCGCCTACTCCCCGTACCCCGGCATCGAGCAGGCCATCGAGCAGGTGCTGCAATCCTTCGCGCGCCACGCCCCGCCCGAGGCCCTGCTGGTGCTCAAGGAACACCCCTGGGACCCCGCGCTGCGCGACTGGGAGCGGGTCTGCGCGCGCGTGGCCCGCGGCCTCGGCCTGGGCGAGCGCGTGCACTATCTGCGTGGCGGCTACCTCGACACCCTGATCCGCGGCAGCGCCGGCGTGGTCACGGTCAACAGCACCAGCGGCCTGCGCACCCTGCAGCTCGGGCGCCCGCTGCAGGTGCTGGGCCAGGCCGTCTACGACGTGCCCGGCCTGAGCTTCCAGCAGGGCCTGGACCGCTTCTGGACCGAAGCCACCGAGCCCGACCCCGAACTCACGCAGGAGCTGCTGCGCGCGCTCGCCGGCTGCATCCAGATCCGCGGCGTGTTTTTCCAGGAGCCCGGCCTGAGCCATGCCGTGCACGAGGCCGTGCAACGGCTTCTGCAAAGGCGCGTGGGGTTGCCCCTGGCGCGCGGCTAGCTGGCGCAGGCCGGCGAAGCGCCGCGGCGGCACGCGCGCAGGGCTGCGCAAACCTTGATACCCTCCACCGGCACGGGCGCCCCTTGCGGGGCCCGATGAGTCGGTCACAAATCGTTGCGCGGCGCCTTCGCGGGAAGGCGGCGGGTCCGGGGAGCCGCCGGATTCTTTCGAGGGCCATCGAGCTATGTACTTTCGCGGAATCGGTACGGCCACGCCCCCGGGGCGTTATACGAAGGCGCAGTGCTACGAAGCGTTCCGGAATTCCGACTGGTTCGCGAAGCTCGATGCGCGTTCGCACTTCATCGCCGGCCGGGTCCTGCAACACGACAACGGCATGGAAGCCAGGCATCTCGCCCTCGACAGCCTGGACGAGGTGTTCACCATCGAGCCGGCCACGCTGGCGCGGCGCTTTGCCGAGCACGCGCCGACGCTCGCCACCGAGGCCGCCGAACGCGCCCTGGAGCAGGCCGGACTCGCCGGCCGGGAGATCGACGCCATCGTGGTCAGCACCTGCACCGGCTACCTCTGCCCCGGGCTTTCGGGCTACGTGGTGGAACGCCTGGGCCTGCGTCGCGACGTTCTGGCCTTCGACCTGGTCGGGCAGGGCTGTGCGGCGGCCTTGCCCAACATGCAGCTCGGCCGCACCCTGCTGGGCTCGGGCGCGGCCGCGCATGTGCTCTCGATCTGCGTGGAGGTGTGCAGCGCGGCGATGTACCTGGATGACGACCCCGGCGTGCTGATCAGTGCCTGCCTGTTCGGCGACGGCGCCGGCGCCGCCGTCTTGTCGAACGCGCCGGGCAGCGGCGGGCCGCGCATCGCGTGGAAGGACACCATGTCGCTGATCGATCCGGACGAGCGCCGGGCGTTGATGTTCGAG
>DAIDHU010000013.1 GCA_027451915.1 Thiomonas sp.
GAAGGACCAGTTGGTGCCGAACTCGAACTCCATGGTCAGCCCGGTGGCCACGCCGAGCGCGAAGTTGATCAGGAACAGCTTGCCCCAGAACTCCACCATCTGCTTGTAGATCGGCTTGCCCGTGGTGACGTAGATGGTCTCCATCGCCGCCAGCAGGAAGCTCATGCCGAGGGTCAGCGGGACGAACAGGAAGTGATAGAGCGCGGTGGCGGCGAACTGCCAGCGCGACAACTCCACGACGGTCGGGTTGATCATTGCGCACTCCCTTGGGTCGGGCGTCGCGCCGTTGCGCACGGCGCGATGCCCTGCGGGCGAGGCGCCGCCCGCGCAGCTTCAAGTATCAGTCCTGCACGATACGAAGTCTGCCCCTGGTCGACGTTGACCGGGCGCAATTTTCGGGATTCGCGAGCTGGACGCCGTGGGGCATTGGCAAGCAAGTTGCGATTGCAGGACAAAGCGCGGACCAGGCCACGCGCGTTGCGGATTTGCCCCCTACAGTATCGGGCTGCTTCTCGAAATTCACCGGCGCCGCGGCGCCCCTGCAACCACGTCCGCCCAGAACCCCACTCCCGAGGAATTGCGCGATACCCTGCGACGCCAGGCGCAGGGCGCGATGAGCCTGAACGTCGCCTACATCGGCGTGGTCAACGGCCTGTTCCAGACCCTGCACGAGCTCGGCGCGCCAGCCCCGGGGAGCTGGCGCGCGCGGCCGCGATGGACCCCGGCTACGTGCTGCGCTGGTGCATGGCTTCGCCCAGGGGGCCGAGGCGGTGATCGTCGCGCGGCGCTGACTCGCCCGGGACTGCCGCGCGCGGGCACGCCTTGCCCAGCGCAGCCAAGCCTGACTACACTGCCCGCGGCAGGCCCACCGGCCGATGCGCCGGCGAAGCTCGCGGGCGCGCGGATCCGGTCCGGGTGCTGCGCATGCGCGACGCAACCACAAGAACCATGCACAAAGCCGGGAGAAGCCGACATGTCGGCGCAGCAGGGGCCTGGCGTTCCTACGGGGCGTACTGGCAATTCGTGAGGGAGTTCGTTCGCCACCCCCGGCAGATCGGCGCGGTGTGCCCGAGCTCGCCGGTGCTGGCGCGTCACATGGCCGGGCTGGTGCCGCCAGGGCGCGGCCTGGTGGTCGAGCTCGGCCCAGGCGGCGGCGCGGTCACCGCGGCCCTGCTGCACCGCGGCGTGGCGGCGCGCGACCTCGTGCTGGTCGAGCGTTCCGAGGCGCTGGCGCGCCAGCTGTCGCGGCGCTTCCCCGGGGTCTGCCTGATCCGCGGCGACGCCGCGTGCCTGTCCAGCTTCGACGCATTGCAGCGTCGAAACGTGCGCGCCATCGTGTCCAGCCTGCCGCTGCGCAGCCTGCCGGCCGACGATGTGCGCAGCATCCTGGACCAGATCTCGGCCATCTCGACTCCCGGCACCATGTTCATCCAGTTCAGCTACGCGCTGCGCCGCAGCTACGACGGCATGGCGCAGGGCTTCGCCCGCGAGCACGCCCAGGTGGTGTGGAGAAACATTCCCCCGGCGCGAATCGAGGCCTTCCGCTTCGGCGGCGACTATCCGCAGAGCCTGGCGGCCTGAAGCGCGTCGCCTGCCCGGCCCACGGCTGCCGGCCGGGCTTGGGGGTCAATTGGCGAACGCGGCGATTCCGGTGATGGCGCGCCCGAGGATCAGCGCGTGGATGTCGTGGGTGCCTTCGTAGGTGTTGACCACCTCGAGGTTGACCAGGTGGCGCGCGATGCCGAACTCGTCGGAGATGCCATTGCCTCCGAGCATGTCGCGCGCAGTGCGCGCGATGTCCAGCGCCTTGCCGCAGGAGTTGCGCTTGATGATCGACGTCAGCTCGGGCGCCGCCTCGCCGGCGTCCTTCATGCGCCCCACGCGCAGGCAGGCCTGCAGGCCGAGGGTGATCTCGCTGAGCATGTCGGCGAGCTTTTTCTGCACCAGCTGGTTGGCCGCCAGCGCTCGCCCGAACTGCTCGCGCTCCAGCGTGTAGCGACGCGCCGTCTCGTAGCAGAACTCGGCCGCTCCCAGCGCGCCCCAGGCAATTCCGAAACGCGCGCTGTTGAGGCAGGTGAACGGGCCCTTGAGCCCGCGCACCCCGGGAAACACTCCGTCGTCGGGGCAGAACACCTCGTCGAGCACGATTTCCCCGGTGATCGACGTGCGCAGGCCGACCTTGCCGTGAATCGCCGGGGTCGACAGGCCGCGGGCGCCGCGCTCGAGCACGAAGCCGCGGATGTCGCCCTCGTCGTCCTTGGCCCACACCACGAACACGTCGGCGATCGGGCTGTTGCTGATCCAGGTCTTGGCGCCGTTGAGGGCGTAGCCGCCGGGCACCTTGCGCGCTCGCGTGACCATGCCGCCGGGGTCCGAGCCATGGCCCGGCTCGGTGAGCCCGAAGCATCCGACCCATTCGCCGCTGGCCAGGCGCGGCAGGTACTTGCGTTTTTGTTCCTCGGTGCCGAAGGTCTCGATGGGCACCATGACCAGCGAGCTCTGCACGCTCATCATCGAACGGTAGCCCGAATCGACTCGCTCGACCTCGCGCGCCACCAGGCCGTAGCTGACGTAGTTCAGCCCGGCGCCGCCGTATTCGGGCGAGATCGTGGGCCCCAGCAGGCCCAGCGCACCCATTTCGCGGAAGATCTCGCGGTCGCTTCGTTCATGGCGAAAGGCCTCCAGCACGCGCGGGGCCAGGCGTTCCTGGCAGTAGCTGCGCGCGCTGTCGCGCACCATGCGCTCGGTGTCGCTGAGCTGCTGGTCCAGCAGCAGGGGGTCGAGGCAGTCGAAGCGGTGTCGGGTCAT
>DAIDHU010000014.1 GCA_027451915.1 Thiomonas sp.
ACCATGCTGTACGGCGGGCTCAGCCACATCTCCAACGGCAGCGCCGCCGCCTACGGGGTGCATGACGCCACCAACACCTTCGCCGGCAGCTACGGGCAGTCGGCCAACGGGCTCGACATCGGCCTGCGCCATTCCTTCTGAACCAGGAGTCCCGCCATGAAACTCCTTCGAGCCACCATCGCCGCGCTGCTGTGCGGTGCCGGCAGCCTGGGTGCGCAGGCGGCGCAGCAAGCCCCGGCTCCCGGCTTCGCCCTGTTCGACACCCAGGTGCATTTCTATAGCAACGACTTCGCCAGATTCCCCCTGCACGACGAACATGCCTACATGGGCCAGGCGGTGATGAACCGGCGTGCCGCCGAGCATCCGACCCTGCCGCGGCGCGTGTTCGCCGACTGGAAGGCCGAGGGCGTGCAAGCCGGGGTGGGCATCCAGTACGGTGCCGCCTACGGCGGAGACAACCGCTTCCTGCTGTCGGTGGCCTCGCGCTTTCCGGCCAGGGTCAAGCCCCTGGTGATCCTGAACCCGCAGGCTCCCGGCGCGGCCGCCACGCTGGTGAAACTGGCGCGCGAGCAGGGTGTGGCGGGCTTTCGCAAGCTCGGCCACCGGGCGCCCGACGGCGGCTACCCCTGGCTGCGCACGCCTGGCATGCTGGCGCTTTGGAAGGCGGCCGACGAGCACGGACTGGTGGTCGAGCTCATGCCCTATCCGCGCGAGCCGGATCCGCGCTTCCTGCGGGACATCGGCGAGCTGGCGGCGCGCTATCCGCATGCGAAGATCGTACTCGACCACCTGGCCTGGGCCATGGCCGGTCCGGCGCCGGACTTCGGCATCGGCGCCTCCTTCGAGGCCCTGGCCCCGGCGCGCAACGTGTACTGGAAGTTCACCACCGAGAACCTGGAGCACGCCGACTTCCGGCCCCGAGCCATGCAGCATCTGGTCCAGCGCGCGGTGCAGGTGTTCGGCGCCGACCACGTGATGTGGGGTTCGGACATGGGCAACACCATGCTGCCGTATCACCGCATGGTGCAGGCCGCGCTGGTGGCCACGCAAGGCCTCGACGCCGCCCAGCGCCGCGCCGTGCTGTCGACCACCGGCGAGTCGGTCTACGGCGTCGCCAGGCCGTGATCGAGCAGCGCCCACCCGAAACCCAGGCCGGCGCCCCGCAGGGTGGGGTGCCCGGCGCTGGCGCGCAGGCGCGGGCCTCGCGCCTGCACCTGCGGCCCGATGCCCTGCAGGGCCTGGTGCTGGCGGCCCAGCTCGGCAGCGTGCGCCGGGCGGCGCGCATGCTGGGGCTTTCGCAGCCGGGCCTGAGCAAGTTGCTGCATGAGCTCGAGGCGGAGTTCGGCGCGCCGTTGCTGGTGCGCAGTTTTCGCGGCGTGGCGCCGACCCCTCAGGGCCTGCTGCTGCTGGGGCCGGCGCGACGCATCTGCGAGGAACTGACGCAGCTGCGCCAGCGCATCCGGGCCTCGTGCTAGTGCTGGCAGCCCGCCGGCGGCCCGCCCGGGGATCCGCCGCTGCGTCGAGCCGCGGGCGGCCGCCGCATGGGCCGGCCTGCTAGATTGCCGGGGTCCGCATGCGCCGCCGCGCCTCGATGAGCACTCCCACCCTCCCTGCCGCCAGCCTCCCCGCGCCGCCCCGGCGCTGGCTGTGGTGGACCATGCTGGTGGCGCTGATCGCCGTGGCGCAGACCTGGCTGGTGTGGCTGACCATGGATTTCCAGGCCTCCCGCCAGCAGCAGCGCGTGGACGCCATCACGGCCGAGGTGGCGGCGCAGCTGCGCCATCGCCTGTTCATCGACACCCAGCGCCTGGCCGCGCTGGCCGACTCCCGCCAGGCGCCGGCCGAGTGGAAGCGCGAGGCCGCCGCGCTGCTGTTGTCGCAGCGCGAATTGCTGCGCGTGGAGCGCCGCGACGCCTTGTTGGAGGTGGTGAGCGCGCTGGACAATCCCTTGCACAAGCCCTTGTTCTCGGTGCTGCCCCGCGACCAGCTCGACTTCGCCACCCAGAGCGCCTGCGGCGCGGCGCGCAGGGCGGGAGAGCCGCAGTACTCGCAAAGCTATTTCGTTCCCCTGGGCAACGGCCTCGGGGAAGAGGTGATGGATCTTTGCGCCGCGCAGGTCACCGATGCGCACCTCAGCGGCTATCTGGTGGGCTCCATCTCCCTGGGAGCCTTGCTGGAAAGCGTCGAGAGTCCCGACCTGGCGCGCAACTACGAGATTTCCTTTGTCGAAGGCGATGGCACCCGCATCGTGCGCACCGGCTCCCCTCATGGCGCCGGGGTGTTCGTGGCCGATCGCGTGGTCGGGGTGCCGGGCCACAGCCTGCAGCTGCACGTGGACAGCGCCTCCGGGCGTCCCGGCGTGATTCCCAACCTGAGCACGGCGCTGGTGCTGGGCTTGTCCCTGCTGCTGTTCGGGGTGGCGCTGGTGCTGGCCCACGACATGCGCAAGCGCTCGCACGCCGAGCGCGCCCTCGGAGAATCCCTGGCCTTTCGCAAGGCGATGGAGGATTCCGTGCTGGCGGGGCTGCGCGCGCGTGACATGCAGGGGCGGGTGACCTTCGCCAACCAGGCCTTTTGCGACATGGTCGGCTATGCCCCTTCGCAACTGCTGGGCCGGGACGAGGCGCGCTACTGGCCCGAGCCGGCGGCCGCGGGGGAGCGGGCGGGCTCGCAGGGGCAGGAGACCGAGTTCGTCTCCAGCAGCGGAAGGCGCTTTCCGGTGATGATCCACGAGTCGGCGCTGCTGGACGCCGAGGGTCGCCAGACCGGCTGGATCTGCACCGCGCTGGACCTGAGCGCGCAGCGCCGCATGGAGGACATGTCGCGACGCCAGCAGGAGCGCCTGCAGGCCACCGCGCGCCTGGCCACGGTCGGGGAGATGGCCTCGCTGCTCAGCCACGAACTCAATCAGCCGCTGTCGGCCATCGCCAGTTTCGCCACGGGTTCGATCAATCTTATGAACGACCGGCAGGCGTGGCCCGAGCCGGAGCTGCTGCTGCAGGCGATGGAGCGCATCGCCGAGCAGTCCGAGCGCGCCGGGCGCATCATCCGCAGCGTGCAGGATTTCGTGCGTCGCCGCGAGCACGAACGCCTGCCCATCGGGGCCGACATGCTGGTCGAGGCCATCCTGCCGCTGGTGCGCATGCAGGCGCGGCGCAGCGCCGCGCGGGTGGAGGTGCACGTGGCCCAGCCGGTGCCGCGGGTGCTGTGCGACCGCACGATGATCGAGCAGGTGCTGATCAACCTGGCGCGCAACGGCATCCAGGCCATGGCGCCTTGCACGCAGGGGCCCGAGCCCCTGCTGCGCATCGAGGCGCGCCCGCTGGGCGCGGGCCTGGTCGAGTTCGCCGTGGTCGACCGCGGCCCC
>DAIDHU010000015.1 GCA_027451915.1 Thiomonas sp.
GGGCTGGGAAACGGATAGGGCGTTCACGGCGATGGTCTCCGCACGGCGCCTGGGCGCCGGATGGTGGATCGGGTCGGCGTCGCCCCGGGGCCCCGCAGGGCCCCGGGGAGGCCAGCTCAGCGGTTACCCCAGCACATGCGCATGCCGAACTTGGTGCCGTGGCTCGCCACGCCGGCGATCGGCTTGTCGGTGATCAGGTTCACGCCGGTGTTGTGATAGCCGGAGACCATCTTGCCCGTCTTGGCGTACTCCACGCCGGCCTTCACCCCGAGCGCGGCCATCTTCAGCGGATACTGCTGCGCGGTGGCCGTGATGATGCCCTGCTGCACTTCCTCGACGCCCTTGCAGCCGCCGTCGATGGCCACGATGGCCACGCCCTTCTCGCGTCCGGCCTGCTTGAGCGCCTGGTAGGCGCCCGCGGCGGCCGGCTCGTTGATGGCGTAGACCAGGTTGATGTTCGGGTTCTTCTGCAGGCAGTTCTGCATCGCGGTCTGGCCCTTGGCCTGGTCGCCGTCGGAGTCGGCCATGCACACGATGTCGGAAGCCTTGGACAGCTCATTGCTCGATGCCGGAGCCGCCGCCAGGCCGAAGCCCTTCATGAATCCGTTGTGACGCTGCGCGCCGACCGGACTGCCGGGGAACAGGTCGAGCGTGGCGATGACCGGCTTCTTGCCCTTCATGACCTTCGCCGCGTACTCGCCGATGAGTTCCCCGGCCTGGTAGTTGTCGGTCGCGTACAGGGCGTTGACCGCGCTGGCGGGCTCGGTCGGGCTGTCCAGGGCGATGACCATGACGCCTTGCTTGCGCACCTTCTGGATGGTCGGGACGATGGCCTTGGAGTCCCCCGGGGTGATCAGGATGGTCTTGGCCCCGGCGGCGGTCATGTTCTCCAGCGCGGTGACCTGGCTGGAGTTGTCGCCGTCGAAGCGACCCGAGGCGGTCAACAGCTTGGCCCCCAGCTTGGCGGCCTCCTGTTTCGCGCCCTTTTGCATGGTCACGAAGTAGGGGTTGGTGTCGGTCTTGGTGATCAGGCCGATCACCGGCTCGGCGGCCTGGCTGGCGCCGGCGGCGCCGGCAAGGACCGCGACCAGCGCGGCAAGGCGGTATTTCATGGTTTGTCTCCTCGTGCTCAGGGCTTGTGGAATGGTGTGCCTGGGAACTGCTGGCACTGGCGTCAGTGCTCCCGGATGCGCTCGTGGCCGCATCCGGGAACGACGCCATTGTTGCCCTCCGCATTAAATAAATCAATGCGATGTACAAATGGAAAACCCGCACGGGACAAACCCTAGGTTCATGCCCTTCTGACCTTCGTCTCGGGCTGCGCGTCGCGCCCGATCTGCTCGCGCCCCAGAGGGCTGAGCATGTCCACCCCGGCGCGTCCCACGAAATTCGTCTCGAAGTCATCCGCCGGGAAATCCGGCGGGCTGCGCCCTTCCAGGAAAGCCGGCAGCTGGCGCTGCAGGTAGGCATCGTTCTTGGCGCAACCCGGCGTGGCGGCGATGTACATGACATTGCTGTAGCCTGTTCCCCGGTGGGCATCCTCCACCGCGTGGATCACATCGCAGTGCCAGAACACGGCGTCTCCGGGCTCCATCAGCGGAATCGAGGAAAGCGCATCGAACAGCGGCGCATGCCAGCGCGCATCGATGGACAGCGCCCGCCCCGGCAGCGCGCCGCACAGGTCGTCCTCGGGCACGTCATCCTGCAGCGCGCGCAGCAGGATGTAGGCCATGGCGTTGGCGATGGGCACCAGCTGCAGGGTGCCGTCGCCCGGCCCCTGGCGGGTCAGCGCGGTCCAGCCCTGGAAGGTGCGGAACATCGAGCACACGGCGGGCGAGGCGACCTCGCGCACCTCGGGGCGCCAGGCGGCGTCGAAGGGGTCGTACTGCCGCCAGTTCCCGTCGAACACATGCCGGTAGACCTGGCGGAAGTTGTCGTCGATCCAGCGCTCGACCGAGCCGCCATCGCAATGCGGCGACAGGCCCAGGGAGTCCGATCCCGGCGGACGCCGGCGCAGCCGGTCGGCGTAGGCGGGTACGCGTTCGGGATCGAAGTGCTGGCGACCCTCGCTGTGGCTGCGCCACAGCCGGTTGAGGAACACGCGCGTGGCGCTCAGCTCGGGGGACTGGCGCGCCTGCACCTGCGGGCGCGACCACTACACGCCATAGATCTGGGGCTTGCTCGAGGCCAGTTGCCCGAAGTACTTGTCCTCCGCGCGGTGGGCCAGGCGGGCGTCCAGGTCGTTGCGCAGCACGTAGTCGGCGATCTCGGCATCCCAGGCCTGCGCCGTCGCGGGATCGAACACGCGGCGGATCACGCAGGCGCCGCGCTTGCGTACCGCCCGGGCCTGTTCCTCGCTCACCCGGCCCTGCGCGATGTCCGCGTAGGCGATCTCGGGAATCACCGGGCGCCCCTGGCGCCGCAGCTCGGCGATGTCCGCCGCCTGCTCGCGCATGTCGGCCTCGAGTTGCGCGAACACCCGCGCATGGTCGGGAAGCTGCTCGCGCAGGCGCTTTTTCACGCCACGGATGGTGGCGGGCAGGTCGTCGATCTGCAGTGCGGTCATGGTCGTCTCCAGGAAGTGGAATGTGTGATCCGGCGATGGCCGCAGCATAGGGGCTGGCAATCCGGCGAAGTGATAGGATCCGGCCATTCTTGCTGCGTATTCCGCCATGAAACCCGCTTATGAACATGTGGAATTCGGCGAGCATTCCTCGGTGCGCATCTACCACCGGCGCCTGCCGCGCATTCCCTTCGAGTGGCACCATCACCCGGAATACGAACTCACGCTGACCCTCAACAGCCACGGCAGGCGGTACATCGGCGATTCGGTGGCGGAGTACGGCTCCGACGACCTGGTGCTCGTGCCCCCGGATCTGGCCCATACCTGGTCCTCCAACCGCTCCCTCGACCCCGCGCAGCCGCAGGTGGCCATCGTGCTGTGGTTCGACGGCGCCTGGGCACGCCGCCTGGCCGATTGCTGCCCCGAATACGAGGCGCTGCACCGGCTGCTGCGCCGCGGGGCCTGCGGCCTGTGCTTTCCCCAGTCCGAGGCGCAGGCCATGCGCGAGCGGCTCCCCGACTTGCTCGCGCCGCAGCCGCGCAGGCGCCTGGGGGCCGCGCTGGACCTGCTGTGCCGGCTCGCGGACGCCCCGGCCCAGGCGCTGGCCTCCCCAGGCGCCTTCGCCGGCCCCGCCGGCGCCGGGGCGGCCACGGGCCATGAGCCCGAGCGCATCAACCGTGTGCTCGCGCTGATGGAATCGCGCCTGGCCGAACCTCTGCGCATCGCGGACCTGTGCGCGGCCGCGCATTGGTCCCCGCGCAGCCTGCACCGTTACTTCCTGCAGCACCTGGGCGAAAGCGTGGGCCAGCACCTCACGCGCCTGCGCATCGGCCGCGCCTGCCGCCTGCTGGCCGACACCCGGCTGCCCGTCTCGGAGGTGGCCGTGCGCTCCGGCTTTGGCAACCTGGCCCATTTCAACCGCCAGTTCAAGGCCGCGCGCCAGACCACGCCCAGCGCCTACCGCAGACAGTTCGCGCAGCAGACGGGCGAGCAGGCCCTGGCGGACGAGGCCTCGACGCTGGACCAGCGCCCGCCGTCGCTGCGCCGCGCCACCCGGCGCCGCGCCATCCCCGCGCCCGCCGGGGACTGAGCGCGCGGCGGCGGCCTCGCCGCGGCGTCGAACCCGGACTCAGGGATACCTCGGAGTTGGTCGCGCACGAGTTTATTTGTATGATGATTCCAAATCATCCACCCGAACCCGTGCGCCAAGCTCCACCATGTCGTCCTCCACCCCGAAAAAGCGACGTTCCCAAGCCTGGTTCGAAGGCCGCAGCAAGGACAATTTCATCCATCGCAGCTGGATGAAGAGCGAAGGCCTTCCCGACGACAGCTTCGACGGCCGACCGGTGATCGGCATCTGCAACACCTGGAGCGACCTGACCCCCTGCAACCACCACTTCCGCGAGCTGGCCGAACGGGTGCGCCATGGCGTGCTGCAGGCCGGAGGCCTGCCTCTGGAATTCCCGGTCAGCTCCCTGGGCGAGACCCTGATGCGCCCCACGGCCATGCTGTTCCGCAACCTGGCCAGCATGGACGTCGAAGAGGCGCTGCGGGCGCACCCCCTGGACGGCGTGGTGCTGCTGGCCGGCTGCGACAAGACCACCCCGGCCACACTGATGGGAGCGGCCAGCGTGAACCTGCCGACCATCGTGGTCTCCGGCGGCGCCATGCTCAACGGGCGATTCCGCGGCCAGGCCATCGGCTCCGGCACCCATGTCTGGAAATTCGCCGAGGCGGTCGCCGCCGGCACCATGAGCGAGCAGGAGTTCATGCAGGCCGAGCGCTGCATGTCCCGCTCCAGCGGAGTGTGCATGACCATGGGCACCGCCTCGACCATGGCCTGCCTGGTCGAGGCCCTGGGCATCGCCCTGCCGGACAACGCCGCGATTCCCGCGGTGGACGCACGGCGCTTCGAGCTCGCGCAGCGCGCCGGCCGGCGCATCGTGGAACTCGTGCTCGAGGACGTGCGGCCCTCGCGCATCCTGACCCGCCAGGCTTTCGAGAACGCCATCCGCGTGTGCGGGGCCATCGGCGGGTCGACGAACGCGGTGATCCACCTTCTGGCCATCGCCGGGCGCGTGGGCGTGCCGCTGAGCCTGGACGATTGGGATCGCCTCGGACGCGAGGTGCCGACCATCGTCGACCTCATGCCCTCGGGGCGTTTCCTGATGGAGGACTTCTACTACGCCGGGGGATTGCCCGTGGTGCTGCGCCGGCTGCTCGAAGCCGGACTGCTGCACGGCCAGGCCCCCAGCGTGGCCGGCGGCACGCTGGCCGACCATGTGGCGCAGGCGCAATGCCACGACGAGCAGGTGATCCGCCCGCTGGCGCAGCCCCTGGTCGAGCAGGGGGGCATTGCCGTGCTGCGGGGCAATCTGGCGCCCGACGGCGCCGTGCTCAAGCCCTCGGCGGCCACGCCGCGATTGTTGCGGCACACCGGGCGCGCCGTGGTGTTCGAGTCCATCGAGGACTACAAGGCGCGCATCGCCGACCCCGATCTCGACGTCGACGCCAACTCGGTGCTGGTGCTCAAGAATTGCGGGCCCCGCGGCTACCCCGGCATGGCCGAGGTGGGCAACATGGGGCTGCCGCCCAAGCTGCTGCGCCAGGGCGTCACCGACATGGTGCGCATCTCGGACGCGCGCATGAGCGGCACGGCCTTCGGCACCGTGGTGCTGCACACCGCTCCGGAGGCCGCGGCCGGCGGTCCGCTGGCTCTCGTGCGCGACGGCGACCTCATCGAGCTCGACGTGGATGCGCGGCGCCTGCAACTGCTGGTGGACGACGCCGAGCTGCAGCGCCGGCGCGCCGCATGGTCCCCGCCGCCGCTGCCGGACTCGGGCTACGTGCGCCTGTACGTGCGCCACGTGCAGCAGGCCAACCTGGGCGCGGACCTGGACTTCCTCACCGGCTGCCGCGGCGACGCGGTGCCTCGCGAATCCCACTGAGCCCGCCCCTCATTCCACCCACCCCCGCGCCGCGGCGCGGGGATACCCGGACCGATCATGGCAAGTATCCGACTCGAACAAGTCAGCAAGGCCTACGGCAAGCTGCCACCGGTGGTGCGCGACGTCAGCCTGCACATCGGGGACAACGAGTTCTGTGTGTTCGTCGGGCCCTCGGGCTGCGGCAAATCCACGCTGCTGCGCATGGTCGCGGGGCTGGAGTCCATCACCCGTGGCGAGCTGCGCATCGGCGACAAGGTGATGAACGACGTGTCCCCGGCCCAGCGCGGCGTGGCCATGGTGTTCCAGAGCTATGCCCTGTTCCCCCACATGAGCGTGTTCGAGAACATGGCCTTCGGACTGCGCCTGTCCAAGTGCGCGGCCTCGGAAATCGACCGCCGTGTGCGCTCGGCGGCGCAGATCCTGCAGCTCGAGCCGCTGCTCGACCGCATGCCCAAGGCTCTGTCCGGGGGACAGCGCCAGCGCGTGGCCATCGGCCGCGCCATCGTGCGCGAGCCCGACGTGTTCCTGTTCGACGAGCCGCTTTCCAACCTCGATGCCGCCCTGCGCGTGCAGACCCGTTTCGAGATCGCGCGGCTGCATCGCGACTTCGGGCGCGCCAGCGCCATCTACGTGACCCACGACCAGGTGGAGGCCATGACCCTGGCCGACCGCATCGTGCTGCTCAACACCGGCGCGGCGGTGGCCCGCGACGGCAGCGTCGCCCAGTGCGGGACTCCGCTGGAGCTGTACCACCAGCCGCGCAATCGCTTCGTCGCCGCCTTCATCGGCTCGCCGCGCATGAATTTCGCGCCGGCGCGCCTGCTGCAATGCGACGCCGAGCTCGCCACGCTGCAGATGCGCAGCGGCGAGCGCGTGCAGGCGCGCGTGGATGCGCGCAGCCAGCCCGCGGGATCCGAGCTGACCCTGGGCATCCGCCCGGAGGACGTGGAAGTGGGTGGCGGCGATCCCGCGCTGGGGCGTGACGTGCTGTGGCAGGAGCGCCTGGGCGAGGCCACCTATCTGTACCTGGACGCGGCCGGCTGCGGCGACCCCTGGGTGGCCAAGGCTCCGGGCCATTTCAGCGCCTCGCCCGGACACCGCGTGGCCCTGCGCCTGCCCGCCGAGCGCGTGCACGTGTTCGACGCCGCCGACGTCGCGCTGCCGCGCACCGTGCAGCCCGAAGGCCTGCCCACGATGATGGCCGCGGCGTCCGCCTGAGCCGAGGACACAGGAAAAGCCGCCATGATCGAACTCGGTGTCTGCTATTACCCGGAACAATGGCCCCGCGAACTGTGGGAACGTGACGCGAGCCACATGCGCGAACTCGGGCTGCGCGTGGTGCGCATCGGCGAATTCGCCTGGAGTCGCATCGAGCCGCGCAGCGACGAGCTGTGCTGGGACTGGCTGGACGATGCCATCGACACCCTGCACCGCCACGGATTGCGCGTGGTGCTGGGCACGCCCACCGCGACGCCCCCGAAGTGGCTGGTGGACGCGTACCCCTCCATCCTCGCGCTGGACGAGCATGGACACCCGCGCGGCTTCGGCTCGCGGCGGCATTACTGTTTCTCCAGTCCCGTGTACCGCGAGCAGGCGGCGCGCATTGTCACGCTCATGGCCGAGCGCTACGGGCGGCACGACGCGGTGTGCGCCTGGCAGACCGACAACGAATACGGTTGCCACTCCACGGTGCTGAGCTACTCGCAGGCCGCGCGCGAGCGCTTTCGCGCATGGCTGCAACGGCGCTACGGCACGGTGCAGGCCCTCAACCAGGCCTGGGGCACGGTGTTCTGGAGCCAGGAGTACACGGATTTCGCGCAGGTCGACGCTCCCGCCGGGACGGTGACCGAGGCCAACCCCTCGCACCGCCTCGACTGGCGGCGATTCGCCTCCGACGAGGTGATCGAGTTCAACCGCATGCAGGTGGACATCCTGCGCCGGCACTCGCCCGGGCGCGACGTGCTGCACAATTTCATGGGGTTTTTCACCGAATTCGACCACCACCGGCTGGCGCGCGACCTGGACGTGGCCACCTGGGACTCCTACCCCCTGGGGGCCACGCAGAACTTTTTCCTCGACCCCGACGAAAAGCGACGCCACGCCTTCACCGGGCACCCGGACATTCCGGCCTTCCACCACGATCTCTACCGCGGCATGTGCGGC
>DAIDHU010000016.1 GCA_027451915.1 Thiomonas sp.
CCCATTCGGCGCAGGCCGAGCAATCGGTGCTCGGCGGCCTGCTGCTGGACAACGAGGCCTTCGACCGCGTCGCCGACCTGCTGCATGTCAACTTCTTCTACCGCCACGAACATCGCCTGATCTACCAGGCCACGGCCGACCTGATCCAGGCCGGCAAGCCGGCCGACGTGATCACCGTGCTCGAGGGCCTGCGCCTGCACGGGCAGGACGAAGCCTGCGGCGGGCTGCAGTACCTCAACGCCCTGGCGCAGAGCGTGCCCAGCGCGGCCAACATCCGGCGCTACGCGGAAATCGTGCGCGAGCGCGCGGTGCTGCGCAACCTGGTCACGATCAGCGACGAAATCGCCCAGAGCGCGCTCAACCCCCAGGGACGGGCGGTGCAGCAGATCCTGGACGAGGCCGAGTCGCGCATTTTCGCCATCTCCGAGGACGGCGCGCGGGGCAAGGCGGGCTTCCAGCCCATGAAGCAGCTGCTGGGGCAACTGCTCGATCGCGTGCAGGAGCTCTCGGAGATGGGCGGCTCCGAGATCACCGGCGTGGCCACCGGCTTTCTCGACCTGGACCGCATGACCGCCGGCATGCAGGCAGGCGACCTGATCATCGTGGCCGGACGACCGTCCATGGGCAAGACCTCCTTCGCGCTGAACATCGCCGAGCACGTCGCGGTCAACGAACAGCTGCCGGTGGCGGTATTCAGCATGGAAATGGGCGCCTCCCAGCTGGTGCTGCGTATCGTCGGCTCGCTGGGGCGCATCGACCAGTCGCACCTGCGCACCGGACAGCTCAGCGAGGAGGAATGGACCCGCCTGCCCGAGACCATCGAACGCCTGGACGAGGTGCAGATCCACATCGACGAGACCCCGGCGCTCAATCCCCTGGAAGTGCGCGCGCGCGCACGCCGACTGGCCCGCCAATGCGGCAAGCTCGGGCTGATCGTGGTCGATTACCTGCAGCTGATGACCTCGGCGCGCGACGGGGAGAACCGCGCCACCGAGATCTCGGAGATCTCCCGCTCCCTCAAGGCCCTGGCCAAGGAGCTGCAGTGTCCGCTGATCGCGCTGTCCCAGCTCAACCGCGACCTGGAAAAGCGCGCCGACCGCCGCCCGGTGATGAGCGACCTGCGGGAGTCCGGCGCCATCGAGCAGGATGCCGACGTGATCCTGTTCATCTACCGCGACGAGGTCTACAACAAGGACACCAAGGACCAGGGCATCGCCGAGATCATCATCGGCAAGCAGCGTAACGGCCCCATCGGCACCGTCAACGTCGCCTTCCTGCGCCAGCTCACCCGGTTCGAGAACCTGGCGAGGGAGTTTTAAGCCCCCTCCGGGGGGGGTGCCCCCTCCGTCGCGGGGGGCGACCCCCGCTCCGTCCCCCCGAGGGGGACGCACCCCGCCTTGGGGCGGCCCTGCGGCGGGTGTGCTCTTGGCATTGGGGGGTTGCGCGTGGAAGGGGGACTTTCAGGCGGGCGTGGCCTTGGCATTGGGGCGTTGCGCGTGGAAGGGGGACGTTCATGCGGGCTGGAAGGGCGCCGGGGTGCCTTCGGCTCGTGGACCGTGCTGGTCGTGCGAGTGGGGGCTGGGGCGCGCGGGCGGGCGGCGTTCGGGGTGGCGAGCAGCGCAGGGGGGCAGGCGGCGCGCGCAGCGCGCTTCCAACCTCATGCTTGCGGCAGCTGTCTGAGCGCAGCGCGACAGCGCGTAGCGAGTTCTGCCGCACGCCTGCCTCCCGAGCAGCGCAAGCGCAGTCGGGCCCGCAGGGGCCGACCACCCCGTCGCCGCTCGCCCGCGCGCCCCAGCCCCCGCTCGTGCGGGGAGGCGGCGCAGTCAGGCGGATCCGCCGCGAATCCCCCCGAGCAGCAGGTCGACGGTGCGGGAGACCCAGGCTTCGCAGTCGGCCGGGGACATGGCGTCTCCGATGCCCATGGCGCGCAGCTGGGGCAGTGACACCAGCATCTGCAGGAATTGCTGGGCGGCGAACTCGAGCCGGGCGGGGTCGAGTTCCGGCAGGTGCAGTTGCATCAGGTCCACCAGATTGCGCACCGCCTGGGCCCTGCCGCCGGATAGGGCGACGGCCCGGAGCAGGTCCGGGAAACGGTGGGACTCACCGATGATCAGGCGGTACAGCGCAAGGACCTGCGGCGACAGCGCTGCGCGCAGCGTGCTCGCGCCGAAGTCCTCGAGGGCCCGCCTCAGGGCGTCGAGGTCCGGCGCAGACGGCAGGCTCGACGCCGTGGCCAGGGGCGGCCGGGCAGGGCGGGCGCGCTCGATCACCCGCGCCACCACCGCCTGGACCAGCGCGGCCTTGTCCTCGAAGCGGTGGTAGAAGGTGCGCTTGGAAACGCCGGCGCGGGCGGCCACGGCCTCGATGCTGGTGGCCCCGTAGCCCTGCTCGAGCATCAGGTCCATCGCGGCATCGAGGATGCGCTCGCCCAGTTGGGCGGCCGCTTCGCGCGAAGGCCGGCCGCCGCGGGAGCCTGGCTGCGCGGCGAGTTCAGCCTGCATCAGCGGTCGTCGTCCTCGCGATGCCAGCCGCCGCGATGCCAGTCGCCGCGCCGCGGGTAGTAGCCCGGGGCCTG
>DAIDHU010000017.1 GCA_027451915.1 Thiomonas sp.
ACTGGCGGGAATTTTTTGCTGACGGCCTCGCTGCGCTTTGAGCCAGGCACGGGGCTGGCGGGTCACGCTGATGCCTTCGTCTTTGTCGTTGGCGGCCTTCCACCCTCGGTGGACATCGGCTGCGCGACCAGGCGCACGCCCAGCGCGGCGCAGACGAGGCGAATGGTCTCGAACCGAGGCTGGCTGCCGGGGCGAAGCGCCTTGTAGAGTGCTTCGCGCGTGATGCCCGTCTGGCTCGCGATCTGGGACATACCCCTGGCACGGGCGATATCCCCCAGGGCCGCGGCGAGTAGCGACGGGTCGTCATCCTCAAGGACGGTCGTCAGGTACGCAGCGATGTCTTCCTCGCTTTGCAGGAACTCCGCCGCATCGAACTCGGGAAGTTCGGAAACCTTGATCTTGTTGCTCATCCCGGATCCTCCAGGGCCTGCGCCAGGGCCAATGCACGCCGGATATCAGCCTGCTGGCTCGACTTGTCGCCGCCGCCCACCATCACGAGTTGAGTCGTTGTCGGGTTGCGGTGTCCTTCAGGCCGCCGAGCCAGCGCGCGAACTCGCCGGTCAACTTCACCGCATAGGCCATGCCCGAATTGTAATCGAACGATTACGGGCATTCAAGTCACGCGCATCGTGACCTCCCGGCGGGGCGCTCGGACGGAGCGCTGACCAATCAGGGCGACAACGCGGGTGAACCTGGGCCTCTGACTCGACTCCAACAGCCCTCAGCCACCGGCCAGCGGCTGGCCGCGCTCGAGCAGCCAGGCGCGGGGGTGGCGGGTCATGCCGATGTCTTCGTCTTTGTCGTCGGCGGCCTTGCATGCTCGGTGGACATCGGCTGCGCGACCAGGCGCACGCCCAGCGCGGCGCAGACGAGGCGAATGGTCTCGAACCGGGGTTGACTGCCGGGGCGAAACGCCTTGTAGTCAGTGGATTTCCTGGCCTTTGTCCCGGGCCTCGTGAATACGGGCCCGAAGCTCAGGGAGATCTTGACGGATCGTCTTCCAAATGACGCCGACATCCACGGTGAAATAACCATGGATCACCGCGTTGCGCAGCCGATAGGCGTGGCCAAGGGATAACTCAGGGTGGGCCTTGCCAAATTCCGGGTAGCGGCTTTCGATATTGCGACTGGCCTCGCCGATGATTTCGAAGTTGCGAAGCACGGCGTCCTGCACCAGCGAGGTCCCGGCAAACCCAGCCTCGTCCAAGCCGTGCGTGTAACGTTCAATGCGTTCGATGGCCTGGAGGATGTGCCCGAGGTAGTCCGCCAACCTGAGATCGGCTCGCTTCATACAGGCTTCGCCTCGGCGAGTACCGCCTCGCGAAATTTGGGCGGCAAGCCATTGGGAGTCAACACGTCGACCGGCACGCCCAGCAATCCTTCGATGGCGTTGCCGATGGCGTTGAGGTCGAAAAGCGAGGTCTCAGGGGTCGTATCGATCAGCAGATCGAGATCGCTGCCCTCCGCGTCATTGCCGCTCAGGACCGAGCCGAACACACGCGGATTGCATGCCCGATGCGCGGTAACGATCGCGCGTATCGCTGCGCGGTGCAACTCCAGGGCAACGGATGGTCTCATGGCTGAGCCTCAACACTGCGTACGACTTGATCCAGACCGCTGGGCCTGCGGCATCGATGACGTGAGCCGGGATCCATTCGAATCCGCATGGCGCCATTTTATAAACGTGCTTGATGGGATCCCAAACCCTGATGGCAAGGGGGCGCGGTCGCCGGCCAGGTGGATTTCAGCCCTCAGCCGCCGGCCAGCGGCTGGTCGCGCTCGAGCAGCCAGGCGCGGGGGTGGCGGGTCATGCCGATGCGCTCGTAGTAGCGGTCGGCGGCAGGGGCGGCCAGCAGGATGAGCTTGGCCTGGGGGCCCAGCTGTGCCCGCGTGGCCTCGATCAGCGCGCGGCCGATGCCGTGGCCCTGCAGGGCGCGTTCCACGGCGAGGTCGCTGAGATAGCAGGCGTAGCTGAAATCGGTGAGGCTGCGCGCGATGCCCACCAGGCGCTCGCCCTGCCAGGCGCTGACCGTGAGGTTGGCGTTGCGCAGCATGCCTTCGATGCATGCGAGGTCGTCCACCGGGCGGCGCTCGGCCAGCGTGGAGGCGCGCAGCACGCCGAGGAACTGCTCGACGCTGACGGGGGCGTTGACGCGGATGTCGAAGGCGGTGCGGGAGTCGTTCATGCGGGTGCGGGCGAGGCGGTGACGGACAGGCGGGGGGCGGCGAGTTGCGGCCAGGTGGGGCGAGGCCGGCTCAGGCGAAGCGCGAAGGCGCGAAGGGCGCGGGGTCGAGCAGGGGCTGCTGCCCGCACATCATTTCGGCCAGCAGGCGCCCGGTGACCGCGCCCAGGGTGAAGCCGTGGTGGGCATGGCCGTGCGCCAGCCACAGGCCGGGCAGGCGCGGCGCGGGGCCGATCAGGGGCATCATGTCGGGGGTGCAGGGGCGCTGGCCCATCCAGGGCACGGGGTCCAGGCGTTCGCCCAGATCGAGGAGTTCGCGGGCGCGGGGCTCCACGGCGTCGAGCTGCCGGGGGGTGGGCGCGGCGTCCAGGTGCGCCAGCTCGGCGCCGGTGGTCAGGCGGATGCCGCGGCGCATGGGGGCGAGCAGGTAGCCCACCTCGGCGTCCAGCACGGGTTGCCCCAGCGGGGCCTCGGCGCGGGGCGCGTAGTGCATGTGGTAGCCGCGCTTGACCGCCAGCGGCAGGCGCAGGCCCAGGCGCCGGGTCAGGGGCTGGGCCCAGGGGCCCAGCGCGACCACGGCCTGCGCGGCCTGCAGCTCGCCGCCCTCGGCCTGCACCCGCCAGCCCTCGCGCAGCGTGGTCGCGTCGCCGCGCAGCAGGCTGCCGCCCAGGCGCTGGAACAGGGCCGCATAGGCCTGCACCAGGCCTTGCGGGTCGGAGCAGGGGACGGGCTGCAGGTAGCGCACGGCGCCGGCCAGCCGCGGGCTCAGCGAGGGCTCGGCGCGCCGCAGGGCCTGGGCATCCAGGGCCTCGAAGGGCACGTCGAACTCGCGCCGGCAGTCCTCGGCCGCGCGCACTTCGGCCTGCCAGCGCGCGGGGCTGCGGTAGATGCGCATCCAGCCCGCGGGGCGCAGCAGGTCCTGCGCGCCGGCCTGCGCGGCCAGGGCCTGGTGCTCGTCCAGGCAATGCCGGATCAGCGGCGCGTACTGGCGGGCGATGGCCAT
>DAIDHU010000018.1 GCA_027451915.1 Thiomonas sp.
CATCGAGCCACGAGCCCAGAGCGGCGACCAGCGAGCCGGCGTGCAGCCCCGCGCTGGGCGACGGTGCGAAGCGACCGACGTATCGGCTCATCGCGCCAGCGCCGCGGCGACGCCTACAGCGGCAGGTAGTGGTCGACCAGCATCGCTGCGAACAGCAGCGACAGGTAGATGATGGAGTAGCGGAACATCGAGCGCGCCAGCGCGTCGCTGTAATGCCGAAGCAGCTTCCAGGCGTAGGCGATGAACACCGCTCCCAGCACCAGCGCGCTGGCCGCGTAGATCAGTCCCGCGCCATGCATGGCCCAGGGCATCAGGCTGACCACGGTCAGCAGCATCGTGTACAGCAGCGCCTGCAGGCGGGTGTATTCCGAGCCGTGCGTGACGGGCAGCATCGGCAGCCCGGACTTGCGGTAGTCCTCGGTCCGGTACAGCGCGAGTGCCCAGAAATGCGGCGGAGTCCACAGGAAGATGATCAGGAACAGGATCAGCGCCTGCGCCGATACCGAGTTGGTCATCGCCGCCCAGCCCAGCACCGGGGGCATGGCACCCGACGCGCCGCCGATGACGATGTTCTGCGGGGTGGCAGGCTTGAGCAGCACGGTGTAGATCACCGCGTAGCCGATGAAGGTGCCGAAGGTCAGCCACATGGTCAGCGCGTTGACCTGGGTGTACAGCAGCAGCATGCCGATGCCGCACAGCAGGGCCGAGAAGCCCAGGATCGGCGCGGTACCCAGCTCGCCGGTAGCCGACGGGCGCCAGGCGGTGCGGCGCATGACCGAATCGATCTTCTGCTCGACCAGGCAGTTGAACGCCGCGGCGGCGCTCGCCACCAGCCAGATTCCCAGCGTGGCGAACACCAGCGGGCGCCAGGCGGGCAGCCCCGGCTGCGACAGGAACATGCCGATGACCGCGCAGAACACGATCAACTGCACGACCCGCGGCTTGGTCAGCGCGTAGAACTGGGCCGCCACGCCCATCGGGCCGGGAGAATGGGAAAGACTCGTGGTTTTCATGATTCGACTCGCATGCCTTGCACCCGCGGCGACGATGAGCCCGCAGCATAGCTCTGAGCGCGCGCACCGGAACTTCGCCAGCATGCCGCGGTCAGCAACAGCACCATCAGCGCTGCCACTCCATTGTGGGCGACCGCCGGCACCAGCGGGTGGTCCAGCAGCACCACGGTGACGCCCAGCGCGATCTGCGCCGCCAGCGCCACCACCAGCCAGCCGGCGAGCCGGCGCAGGCTGCGGTGGCGGGCCAGCGCCGCGGCCGCGGCCAGGATCAGCGCCGACGCGACGACGGCGAACAGCCTGTGCGCCCAGTGGATGGCAACCAGGGCCTGCACGGTGATGGCCGAGCCATCCGGCATTCGCCCGAGATCATGCCACATGGTGAAGCCGGACGCCCAGTCCGCAGGCGGGTTCCAGCTGCCGTTGCAGGTGGGAAAGCCCGAGCAGGCCAGCGCCGCGTAATTGGTGCTGACCCAGCCGCCGAGAAAGATCTGCACCAGCAGGCCGGCCAGCGCGGCGCGGCTGAGCCAGCGCGCCGCGGCGCCGGCGTCGATCGGCTGCATGTCGGCGCGGTTGCGCATCCAGAACCACGCCGCCAGCAACAGCAGCACGATGCCCCCCATCAGGTGCAGCGTGACGATCAGCGGCTTGAGCAGCAGGGTCACGGTCCAGGCGCCGAACATGCCCTGCACGATCACCCAGGCGAGCAGCAGCAACGGCAGCCCCACGCGTATCGCCTGGCCCCGCCTTCGGGCCCACAGCGCGCGCCCGGCCATGACCAGGATCAGCGTGCCGATGATCGTGGCGATGTAGCGGTGGATCATTTCCACCCAGGCCTTGAAGGGGCTCACATAGCCGGCGGTGCCGCCCTCCTCCTGCACGGCCTCGTGGATCTGCACATGCGCCTGCGCCGGCGTGAAGTGGCCGTAGCAGCCCGGCCAGTCGGGGCAGCCCAGGCCGGCATCGGTCAGGCGCACGAAGGCGCCGAACATGACCAGGTCCATGGTGAGGAACACGAGAAGCGCCACCAGCCGGGCCCAGCGCATGCGCAGGCCCGCCCAGATCACCAGCAGCAGCCCGAACAGCCACATGCCCGCCTGCAGCCAGTGCAGCGAGAACAGCCAGACGGTGGGAGCCGCCTGGTACATGTTGATCAGGTTCGACGGCAGGGACGGGCTCATCATGGATTCCTCGGCGCCGGTGCGCGCGGGCTCGCCGGCAGCGGCTGCAGCTTCCTGGCCTTCCAGGACTGGGTGTTGTAGAGCAGCTTGCTGAACACCGGCAAGGCCTTCAGCGGATCGAAGCCCGACGGGAAACGCAGCATCAGGTTGCCCAGCGGATCGACCAGCCACATCGGCCCCTGCAGCTGCTCGCCGTGGGCCAACGGCAGCCAGCGACGCAGTTCGGCTGGATCGGCGCGCAGCATCACGGTTCCGGCCGCCGGCGCGAGCACCCCGGGGTTGACCTGCGCATCGTCGGTGATCAGCCACACGCGCGCCACGCGGTACTGGTCGTTGCCCGACGCCAGGTAGAACTGGCGCATGTCGAACAACAGTCGCTGGCAGGCCTCGTCGCAGGCTGCAGGCGCCGCCACCAGCATGAGCCAGTAGCCGTTGAGCGAGCGCAGGTCGAAGGCCTTGCCGTCGAGGGTGCGCAGGTGCAGCTGCGGCACCGGGCGCTGCGGTTGCAGCAGCTGGCCATACGGCGGCTTGCCGCCGGGGTGCTGCACCAGGCCGACGTACAGCGTGGCCGCGGCCGGCAGCAGCACCGCCAGCGCCAGCATCCACAGCGCAAGGCGGCGCCGCGGCGCGCCCCGGGTGGGGGAAGTCACGGTCGCGGCATTCACGTCGTCTCTCCGGAGGCAGCGCGCCGGCGACGCAGCGTGCGGGTGGTGAAAAACAGCAGCAGCCCCATGCAGGTCGCGCTCATCGCGAACCACTGGAAGGCGTAGCCGTAATTGGTCTG
>DAIDHU010000019.1 GCA_027451915.1 Thiomonas sp.
CCGCCGGCTAGTTGCTCACAGGAGCCCGCACATCCGCGCGAGCGCCTCGCGCAGCTCCGGTGCGCAGGCCAGCAGGCTGTGTGCCTGCAACAACGATGTCGCAGGGTCGATCGGCGCGACATGCCCGCCGGCCTCGCTCACCAGCAGCGCGCCGGCGGCAATGTCCCAGGGCTGCATGCCCCATTGCCAGAAACCATCCAGGCGCCCCGCGGCGACCCAGGCCAGGTCGAGCACCATCGAGCCGCTGCGCCGTAGCCCTGCGCACTCGCGCAGCGCGCGCAGCAGCGTGGGCTGGAAGCGCTCCAGCCACTTCGAGCCGGGCTTG
The DNA here is from genome assembly GCA_027451915.1 of Thiomonas sp. GTDB lineage: Bacteria > Pseudomonadota > Gammaproteobacteria > Burkholderiales > Burkholderiaceae_C > Thiomonas_A. The sequence continues at coordinate 326 of DAIDHU010000019.1, forward strand.
GGGAACACCGCGGCGAGCAGCGCCTGCTCGAGGCGTGCGCAGCCGCTCACCCGCAGCCGCTGCGCTCCCAGCCAGGCGCCTTCACCCAGCGCGGCGTGGAACATCTCGTCGCGCATCGGGTCGTAGGCCACCGCGCAGACCGGCCGGCCGGCGCGCGCCAGCGCGATGGACACGCAGAAATGCGGCAAGCCATGGGCGAAGTTCATCGTGCCGTCGATGGGGTCGACGATCCACGTGTACTCGGCCGCCGCGTCGCCGACCAGCCCGCCTTCCTCGCCGAGCACCGCGTGCGCCGGGAAGGCCCGCAGCAGCTCGGCACGGATGCAGGCCTCGGCGCGGTGGTCGACGTCGGTGACCACGTCCGCGGCGCCCTTGGAATGCACCTGCCAGCTGCCGGGTCGCGCCAGCGCCTCGCGCAGTTGCCGGCCGGCGACGCGCGCAGCGCGCAACGCGGCGGGCAGCGCGTCGGCGGGCAGCGCGGCGTCTGTGGCGCCCGCGCTCACGCCGCCGCCTCGTCGAGCAGGCTGTGGCCGGGTCGCACCCTGGAGAACTCCACCGGCTCGTGGCGCACCACGGGGTCGCCGTCGATTTCACGCACCACCGTGTAGGTCGAGGCCAGGAGATCGCCGGCCTCGGGGTGGTCCTCGCGGAAATGCGCGCCGCGGGAATTCTCCCGCGCCGCCGCCGCGGCCGTGATGGCGCGGCTGACCTGGATCAGGTTGCGAAGGTTCATCCAGTCGTGCCAGCGCAGGTTGAAGGCGCGGTCGGCCGCGCCCACGCCGCAGCCCAGCAGGCGCTCCTGCAGTTCACGAAGGCGTGCCTGCGCGCGCCCCAGCCCCGCGGCGTCGCGCAGGATGCCCACGTCCTCCCACATGCAGGCGTGGAGTTGCTCGCGGATGTCCTCCAGGTCGCCAGGGGGCTGGCGCAGCGGGCGCTCGTGCTCTGCCAGCGCCCGCGCCACGGCAGCAGGGTCGGGTTCGCGCCGCCCCGGGTTGCGCGCAAGCCAGGCGGCCATGGTCTCGCCGGCGATGCCGCCGAACACCGTGGAGTTGGCCACGCCGTTGCCGCCCAGGCGATTGGCTCCGTGCACCCCGCCGGTGTCCTCGCCGGCCGCGAACAGCCCGTGCATGGCGGTGCTGCAATCGGCCTCGAACTCCAGGCCCCCCATCATGTAGTGGGCGGTCGGGACGACCTCGACCAGCCCGCCGGCCAGGTCGAAGCCGCAGTCGGCGCAGCGTTCGACCATGCCCTTGAACTGGCTGCGCACCTTGTCGGGGCCCAGGTGGGACATCTGGATGTACACGCCTCCCGACGGCGTGGTGCGCCCGGCGCGCATTTCCGCGTAGATGGAGCGAGACACCACGTCGCGCGTGGCGCGCTCGGCCCGAGGGTCGTAGTGGTGCATGAAGCGCTCGCCGGCGCCGTTGAGCAGCCAGCCGCCAGCGCCGCGCAGGCCTTCCTCCAGCACGGTGCCGGTCATGCGCGTGTGTTCGCCGGCCAGCAGTCCGGTGGGGTGGAACTGCACCATCTCCATGTCGCGCAGGCGCAGCCCGGCGCGCAGCGCCATGGCCAGGCCGTCGCAGCTCTTGTCCCCCGAGGGGGTATGGAAGCGGTACATGGTGGGCCCGCCGCCGGTGGCCAGCAGCACGGCGCCCGCGCGCACCAGCACGAATTCTCCCGTGCGCATGTCGATCATCAGCACCGCGGCCAGGCCGCTGCCGTCGGCGGCGGGAATCAGCTCCACCGCGCGGTGCTCCTCGAGCCGTTCGATGCCGCGCGCCCAGACCTGTTCGGCCAGGCGGTTGATGATCTCGATGCCGGTCAGATCCCCCTTGTGCACGGTGCGGTCGAAGGTATGGCCGGCAAAGGCCTTCTGGTGCACGGTGCCGTCGGGGTTGCGGTCGAAGAAGCAGCCGAGTTCATTCTCGAGTTCATGGATGCGCTCCACCGCCTTGGTCACCAGGGTCCACGCCAGGTCCTGGCGCGCAAGCCATTTGCTGCCCTCGATGGTGTCCATGAAGTGGCGCTCCACCGAGTCGCCGGGGGCCAGTGCCACGTTGTAGCCGCCTTGCACCATGCGGGTGCAACCGCATTTGCCCAGCAGGCCCTTGACGGCCACGGTGATGGACAGCTCGGGCGCCGCCTGGTGCGCGTGCAGCGCCGCGAACAGTCCGGCTCCACCCGAGCCCAGGATCAGGATGTCGGTATCCAGCTGACGCAGCCCCGCGAGCTCCGTGCTCATGCGCGGGCTCCCGTGACGCCCAGCGCGGCCAGCACCTCCGAGCGGCGATCGCGCACTTGCGCGCGGACTTCGTCGTAGAGGCTGGCC
>DAIDHU010000020.1 GCA_027451915.1 Thiomonas sp.
CCCAGGCGGATCTGCGCCTGCTGCAACTCGCGCCGCAGGCGCTCCGCATCGTGGCCGTGCAGCAGCGCGAGCCAGTGTTCCAGCCTGGCGTCCGCGGCGCCAGCGACTCCCGCTGGCGACGGCGTGCGCGGTGTCATGGCCTCGAGTTGCTCGCGCGGCAGCGCCACGATGCGTCCCGGGCGGTGGCCCTGCATCATCAGGCGGCGCAGCAATTGCAGCTTGTGGACCTGCTCGGCGGGATACAGGCGCTCGCCGGCCGCGTTGCGCAGGGGGGAGGGGAAGCCGTAGCGTCGCTCCCACATGCGCAAAGTGTCCTTTGACAATCCGGTGTCGCGCTCGACCGTGGCGATGCTCAGGCCGCGCGCGTCGTCGAGGCCTTGCTCGACGGCTGGCGCGAGGATTTTCAGGGGAGTGAGGTGCTGGGGCATGTCGAGGCGCCATGATACTGGGGACGGGGTCCTTGCGCTCTTCGGCCTTGAGATTGTCCTGGACAATGTCTGGCCATGAGGCCTGCGGGGAGCCTGCCCGAGCCTCGCGACGGCCGCGGGCGGCGGGCATTACCATCACGCATTCGTGCGAATGCTGGCTGGCTGGCTGCGCGCGTGCCTTCCTCGAGTGCCCCCCCATGATCCAGCGCAGACCCGTCAGCTTCGAACTGCACCCCGACACCGTGGTCGACACCCTGGGCGACGAGCCCGTGGGCGCGGGCCAGCAGGTGCCCGGCCAGCCGGAGCCGCCGCCCGAGAACCTCGGCGAACCCGCGCTGCCCGAGCGCCCTCTGCGCATGGAGGAGTTCTTCAACGGCCGGCTGTGGGCCGAGGGCGTGGTGTGCGACCGCCGCGGCCGCGTGCGCAGGCGCCTGCGCATCGACATGCAGGCCTTGTGGGAGGGCGACTGGGGGCGGCTGCAGGAATCCTACGTGTTCGACGACGGCGAGCGCCAGCAGCGCACCTGGAGCCTGCGCAGGTTTCCCGAACACGAGGGCGTGCGGCGCTACGAGGCCACCGCGCCCGACGTGGTGGGTACCGCGCGCGGGCGCGCCCTGGGCAACGAGATGCGCTGGAGCTACCTGATGGAACTGCCCATCGGGCGCCACAGGCTGCGCCTGCGCATGGACGACCGCATGTACCTGGTCGGCGACGGGCTGCTGCTCAACCGCATCGAGATCCGCAAGTTCGGCGTGCGCGTGGGCAGCCTGCTGCTGAGCTGCGGCAGGACCGCCGCGACGGCGGACCTGGAACTGGCGTCCGCGCCGCGCGGCCGCTGAGGCGGGCAAGGGCGGGCCGGGCGCAGCCCGGCCCTGGGGGCCGTTGTCAGCCCTCCTCCAGGTTGGCGGCCAGGGCCTGGCGAACGGCCAGGAGCTCATCGGGGACCCGGGGTGCCAGCTTGGCGAACAACTCGTCGTGCAGACCGAGTTCCTTCCGCCAGTCGTCCGGGGCAGCCTCGATCACGCTGGCGAAATCCTCGGCGCTGAAGTCCAGGCCGGTCCAGTCCAGGTCCTCGCGGCGGGGGCTGATGCCGAAAAAATGGTCGCGGCCCTGGGCGCTGCCTTCGAGGCGTCCGATCATCCACTGCAGCACCCTGGCGTTCTCGCCGTAGCCCGGCCACACGAAGCGCCCGTCGGCGCCCTTGCGGAACCAGTTGACGCAAAAAATGCGCGGCAGCGTGGCCGACTCGCCCTGCAGCTTGTGCTCGATGTCCAGCCAGTGCCGGAAGTAGTCGCCCATGTGGTAGCCGCAAAAGGGCAGCATGGCGAAAGGGTCCCGGCGCACCACGCCCTGCTTGCCGGTCGCCGCGGCGGTGGTTTCCGACCCCATGGTGGCGGCCATGTACACGCCTTCCAGCCAGGTGCGGGCCTCGGTCACCAGGGGCACCGTGTCGGAGCGGCGCCCGCCGAACACGAAGGCGTCGATGGCCACTCCCGCGGGGTCGTCCCAGGCCGGGTCCAGCGCGGGGTTGTTGGTGGCGGCCACCGTGAACCGCGCGTTCGGGTGCGCGGCCTTCGCGCCCGTGGCCGCGGCGATCTCCGGCGTCCAGTCGCGTCCCTGCCAATCGATGGCGTGGCGCGGCGCCGGGCCCATGCCTTCCCACCAGACGTCGCCGTCGTCGGTCAGCGCGACGTTGGTGAAGATCACGTCGCGCTCCAGGCTGCGCATGCAGTTGGGATTGGTCTCGAAGTTGGTGCCCGGAGCCACGCCGAAATAGCCGGCCTCCGGGTTGATCGCCACCATGCGTCCGTCGGCGCGCGGCTTGATCCAGGCGATGTCGTCGCCGATGGTGGTGATGGTCCATCCGGGCATCGCGGCCGGCGGGATCAGCATGGCGAAGTTGGTCTTGCAGCAGGCGCTGGGGAAGGCCGCGGCGACGTGGTACTTGCGCCCCGCCGGCGTGGTCACGCCGAGGATCAGCATGTGCTCGGCCAGCCAGCCCTGGTCGCGCCCCATGCGCGAGGCGATGCGCAGCGCGAAGCATTTCTTGCCCAGCAGCGCGTTGCCGCCGTAGCCCGAGCCGTAGGACCAGATCTCCGAGGTCTCGGGGTAGTGCACGATGTACTTGTGCTCGGCGTTGCAGGGCCAGGCAACGTCGGCCTGGCCGGGCTGCAGCGGCGCGCCCACGCTGTGCACGCAGGGCACGAAATCGCCATCGCTGCCCAGCAGTTCCACCACCGCGCGGCCCATGCGGGTCA
>DAIDHU010000021.1 GCA_027451915.1 Thiomonas sp.
CAGGGGGCGTGGTTCCATCGCAAGCTCCTGCGCGGGCAAAGCTCCATGGGACCCCACTGTAACGCGCGGAGCTTGCGCGGTGATCCCCTGGGGCCGAACCGGCGTGCTTGATGCGGGTCAAGGGCGGCCCGGGCGGCGCGCGGCATCATCCAGGACATGGAGCAAAGCCACCCGAGGCGCATGAAGGGCCGTGGGATCCACCACCAGGAGAAATCGCCGATGACTGCTTCCACCTCAGCGCAAAGCCCGGCCACGGCATCGGCGATCCGTGCTATCGTGGGCCCGCTGGAAGACCGCGCGGTGCTCGAGATCCTCGCGCTCGGCGCCTCGGAGGCCGAGGTGCTGCAGGCCTGCGCATGGCGTGACGCACGGGCCTCGCGCGCGGTGCCGGGCGAGTACGAGCTGCACGGAGTCGCCGCCCGGGTGTTCGAGGTGCTGGAACGCGAGGAGTCGCCGCCCGAGGCGGACCTGGCCTGAGCCCCGCGGCGCCCCCGACATGGCGCCGCGAACCGAACAACAAGGAGACGCCTCGATGCCCTCCACCACCGCACCCGCGGGCGCAGCGGCCGCCCTGCCCGCGCCCGCCCCGGGCGCCTTGCCCGCGGCGCAACTGGTCGCGCGCTGCGACGAGGGGCTGTTCGATTTCTCCAGCACCGCGGATCTTCCGGCGAGCACCGAGGTCGTGGGCCAGCAACGCGCGGCCGAGTCCATCGAGCTGGCGCTGGCCATGGACAAGCCGGGCTACAACCTGTTCGTGCTCGGCCCCAACGGATTCGGACGCCACTGCATCCTCGAGCGCATGCTGGCCCGCCACGCCGCGCGGCGCAGCGCGCCGGATGACTGGTGCTATGTCAATCGTTTCTCCGATCCGGGCAAGCCGCGCCTGCTGCGGGTGCCGGCGGGGCGCGGCGCGCAGCTCGGCCAGGACATGGACAGCTTCGTCTCCGAGCTGGCGCGCGCCATCCCGGCGGCCTTCGAGAGCGAGCAACACCAGACCCGGGTGGAGGCCATCCAGAACGCCTACAAGGAGCGCGAGGAAGAGGCGCTGCGCCAGCTGGGCAGCGAGGCCTCGGCGCATGGGGTGGCGCTGATGCGCACGCCGCAGGGCTTTGTGTTCGCTCCGCTCAAGGCCGGCGAGGCGATGAGTCCGGCGGAGTTCGCCAAGCTGCCCGAGGCGGAGCAAAAGCGCATCGCCGGGCTGATCGAGGGCTACGGCCAGCGCCTGGGCCAGCTGATGCAGCAGTTGCCGCGCTGGCGCCGCGAGGTGCAGGCGCAGTTGCGCGAGGCCTCGCGCGACACCCTGGGCCTGGCCGCGGGGCATCTGATCGACGAGCTCAAGGAGCGTTACGCGGACCTGGAGGAGGTGCTGGGCTTCCTCGACGAGGTGATGCGCGACGTGCTGGACGTGGGCGAGGAGCTGCGCGAGGAGCCGCGCGGCGAGGGCGGTCTGGCGGGGCTGGCGGGCATGATGGCCGGCTCGCGCGCCTCGCCCGCGCGCTGGAAGGCCAATCCCCTGGTGACCCATGCCGCCGACGCCTCGGCGCCGGTGGTGTACGAGGACAACCCGACGCTGCCCAACCTGATCGGGCGCATCGACCAGGTGGCGCAGTTCGGCACCCTGGTGACGAATTTCACGCTGATCAAGGCCGGTGCGCTGCACCGGGCCAACGCCGGCTACCTGGTGCTGGATGCGCTGAAGGTGCTGACCCAGCCCTTTGTCTGGGACAGTCTGAAGCGCGCGCTGCGCGGCGGGGAGCTGCGCATCGAGTCGCCGGGCCAGGCCTGGGGCCTGGTGGGCGCGATCGCGCTGGAGCCCCAGCCCATGCCCCTGGCGCTCAAGGTGGTGATGATCGGCGAGCCGCGCCTGTACTACCTGCTCAAGGAAGCCGATCCGGAGTTCGCCGATCTGTTCCGGGTGGCCGCCGAGTTCGACACCGAGTTGCCGCGCGACGCCGAGGGCGTGCGCGCCTACGCGGATTTCGTGGCCACCCTGGGGCGGCGCGCCGGGCTTCGGCCTTTCGACCGCGGCGCGGTGGCGCGCCTGGTCGAGCATGCGTCGCGCCTGGCCGGCGACGGCCAGCGCCTGAGCGCCAGCCGGCGTCTGCTGGCCGAGGTGCTGCAGGAGGCCGAGCACCTGGCGGCCGCGGGCTCGCGCGAGCTGGTGGGGCGCGCTGACGTGGACGCGGCGCTGCGCGCGCGCGAGCGCCGGGTGGACCGGCTGCGCGGGCGCCTGCAGGAGCAGATCCTGCGCGACAACCTGCTGATCGCGGTGCAGGGCGAGCGCGTGGGCCAGGTCAACGGCCTGGTGGTGATCGCCATGGACGATTTCGCCTTCGCCCACCCGGTGCGCATCAGCGCCACGGCGCGCGTGGGCGAGGCCGGAGTGGTCGACATCGAGCGCGAGACCGAGCTGGGAGGCGCGATCCACTCCAAGGGGGTGATGATCCTGTCATCCTTTCTCGGCGCGCGTTACGCGCGCGTGGTGCCGCTGGCGCTTTCGGCCAGCCTGGTGTTCGAGCAGTCCTACGGGCCGGTGGAGGGCGACAGCGCCTCGATGGCCGAGTTGTGCGCGCTGCTGTCGGACCTGGCCGACCTGCCGGTGCGCCAGAGCCTGGCCATCACCGGCTCGGTGAACCAGTTCGGCGAGGCACAGGCCATCGGCGGGGTGAACGAGAAAATCGAGGGCTTCTACGACATCTGCGCCGCCCGCGGGCTCAGCGGCGAGCAGGGGGTGCTGATTCCGCGGTCCAACGTCAAGCACCTGATGCTGCGCGAGGACGTGGTGCAGGCCTGCGAGCAGGGGCGGTTCCACGTGTGGCCGGTGGGCGACGTGGACCAGGCCATGGAGCTGCTGACCGGGGTGAGCGCCGGCGAGCCCGACGAGCAGGGCCTGGTGCCCGAGGACACGGTGAATTTCCGGGTGGGGGCGCAGTTGCTGGAGATGGCGGCGATCCGCCAGGCCTATGCCACGCCGAAGCGGCCGGGGCGGGCACGGCGCGATGGCGCGACCGATCCGGGGCCGCCGCCTTCGGGACCGCCGCCTTCACCGCCCCCCGCGCGCCCGCGCGCGGCGCGGCGCCCGCGCTGATGCGGCGCCCCGAGCCGGACGCGCCGGGCCGGCTGGTCACCCTGACCCTGCAGCCCGGCCTGGACGTGTCCTACGAGGTGGACGCGCTGGTCGACGACCGCAAGCTGCATGCCTCGCACTACCGCGTGGATCCGGGGGGCAATGGCATCAACGTGGCGCGCGGCCTGGAGCGCCTGGGCCTGCCGGCGCATGCCTGCCTGACGGCGGCCGGCGAGATCGGCGAGCTGCTGGAGCGCCTGCTGCGGCGCCAGGTGCGCCATGTGCACGTGGTGCGCATTGCCGGCGAGACGCGCATCAACGCCACGGTGCAGCAGGCGCGCCCGCCGGCGCAGTACGAGCTCATCGGCAGCGGGCCGCCGCTGCCCGAGGCCGCGCTGCGCGAGCTGCTGCAGCGGCTGCGTAGCCTGGGGGCGGGGGGCATCGTGGCGCTGACGGGCTCGGTGCCCGCCGGCACCGCGGTGGGGCTGTACGCGAGCCTGACCCGGGAGTTGCGCGCGCTGGGCGCCCGCGTGGCGCTGGACATGCAGGGCGAGGCGCTGGCGCTGGCGGTGCGTGAGCGCCCGTGGCTGATCAAGCCCAATCGCTGGGAACTCGAGCAGCTGCTCGGGCGCGCCTTGCCGCGCATCGAGGATGTGCGGCGCGAGGCCCGCGCGCTGGTGCGCCAGGGGGTGGAACACGTGTGCGTGTCCCTGGGCGCGCAGGGGGCCTTGCTGGCCGCCGCAGGCGGGGTCTGGCGCGGCATGGCGCCGCGGGTGGCGGTGCGCTCCACCGTGGGCGCCGGAGACTCCATGCTGGCCGGGCTGATGGCCTCGCTTGCGCGCGGGGACGCGCCGGAGCAGGCGCTGCGCCTGGGGCTGGCCTGCGGCAGCGGCACCGCCGCGCGGCCGGGCACCGAGATTTTCGAGGCCGCGCAGCTGCCGGAGTTGCTGGGGCGCACGCGGGTGCGGCGCCTGGACCAGGCCGGCGCCTGAGCGGGCCTGCCGGCCGCGGCGGCCCGCGGGCTGGAACAGGCCCGTCTCAGGCCGGGGCCAGGCCGCGGCGGCCGTGGGCCAGGGCGCGCGCGCCGAGCATGGCCAGCAGCGCCAGCAGGCCGAAGGCGCGCAACTGGCCCACCTCGAACAGGGCGGCCAGCGCCCCGGCCAGGGCTCCGGCGCAGTTGATCAGGCTGGAGGCCCAGGCCATGCGCAGGCCCATGTCCTGCTGGGCGCGCTCCACGATGGCGCGGAACAGCGGGGCCAGCAACAGGCCGGCGCCCACCATGAACACGCCGTAGCAGGCCACGACCAGCACCGCCGGAAGGCGCAGCAGCGCCGCGGCCAGCGTGGCGGCGATGCCCCACGCACACAGGTCCAGCGCGCGCACCAGCAGCAGGGTGCGGGGATACAGGCCAAGCATGGGGTCGACCAGGCGGGT
>DAIDHU010000022.1 GCA_027451915.1 Thiomonas sp.
GACATCCTGGGGCCGCAGGGACTGCGGCGCGCCGTGGTGGTGGCCGTGCCCGCCGACGCGCCGGCCCTGTCGCGCATCCGCGGGGCCCGCCTGGCCACCGCGCTGGCCGAGTACTACCGCGACCAGGGCCTGCACGTGCTCCTGTTGATGGATTCGCTCACCCGCTACGCGCTGGCGCTGCGGGAGGTCGCGCTGGCCGCCGGGGAGCCGCCGGCCGCACGGGGTTTCCCGCCCTCGGTGTTCGCGCGTCTGCCCGCGCTGGTCGAACGAGCGGGCAACGGGCGCGAGGGTGGCGGCAGCGTGACGGCCTTCTACACCATCCTCATGGAAGGCGACGACCAGCAGGACCCCGTGGCCGACAACACCCGCGCCATCCTCGACGGCCATGTGGTGCTCAGCCGGCGCCTGGCCGAGCAGGGGCATTTCCCCGCCATCGACCTGCAGGCCTCGATCAGCCGGGTCATGCCCGCCCTGGCCGACAACGAGCAGCTGCGCCGGGTCTACCGGCTCAAGGAGCTCGAGGCGCGCTACGCCGCGCAGCAGGACCTGATCGCCGTCGGGGCCTACACCCCGGGCTCCGATCCCGTGCTGGACCAGGCCGTGCATGCGCACGCCGTCATCGGCGCCTTCCTGCGCCAGGGCATGCACGAGGCGGTCGACCTGGCCACCAGCCGCATATTGCTCGAGCAACTCATGGCGCCCTATCTGGGCGCCGCTGCTGTCGCCTGAGGCCGACAAGGCCTACACTGGGTTTCGCGCCGACCTTCGCAGTCGGCCGCCGAACATCGTCCATGTCCCAGAACCCCGCCAACCCCCAGCGCCTGCAGACCCTGCGCAATCTGCACGAGCAGGCGCAGCAGGAAGGCCACCGGGTCGCCGTGCTGCTCAAGCGGGCGCAGGCCGAGCAGGCACAGGCCGAGGCCAAGCTGCGCCAGTTGCAGCAATTCGCCGAGCAGTACCAGCGCCAGCTCGGTGACATCGAGCGCGGCGGGGGGGCGTGGAGCGCGGTGCGCGACATGCGCAGTTTCCTGGAGCGCATCGGCGCGGCCCAGGCCCTGCAGCGCCGGGAGATCGAAGGCGCCCGCGAGCGCTGCGCGGAGCAGCTGCGGGCGTGGACGGCCCTGCGCCAGAAGGAAAAGGCCTACGAGGTGCTGCTGGCCCAGGAGCAGGGCCAGCTCCTGGCGCAGCAACGCAAGCGCCAGCACGCGGATCTTCAGGAATGGGCCCTGAATCGTCGCGACGCCTTCGGGGACAGTTTCACGGACAGCCAGAATTCGCGTTTCGGCGATACCGGCACGGGCCGCCGCTGAGCCGTATCGCGGACGGCCGGCGCCCGGCGCCGGGGCACGACGGAATCCCGTCGCGCCACCCACGCGGGCGCGGCCTCGGAGCCACTTCCCAGGCTGGCGCGAGTCTTGCATGCGGTTGGTTGCGCCCAGGGCATCCTTGCCGCTCGCGCAGTACCCATGACCCAGATCGCATCGCTTTCCTCCCTGCTCGGCAACCCGGGTGCCGCTTCGTCCGCGACCTCGCCCGGAGCGCCCGATGGCTCGAACTTCGCCAGCGTGCTGTCGGTGGCGCAGGCGGGCGCGCCGACGCCCCAGCAGGCTGCAACCACGCCGGACCCGCAGGCGCCCGGCCAGGCGCAGGCGCAGACGCAGACGCAGGCGGGCTCCCTGTCCGGCAACCCCGGTTCCGCGGCGAAGTCCGAAGCCCAGGCGCAGGACTCGGGGACATCGTCGGCGCAGTCCGGCGGCGCGGGAACCCAGGGTGCCTCGTCGGGCTCCGGGGGCGCCCAGCAGGCGGCCACGTCGTCCCAGGCCCCGGGTTCGGCGCCCCATGGCCCGGCATCGCAGTCGCAGGCCTCGGCCGCTACGGGCTCCGACAAGACGTCCACGTCACAGCCGGCGGGAGCCTCCGGCTCCGCGGCCGACGCCCGGCACGCCGCGGCCGATG
>DAIDHU010000023.1 GCA_027451915.1 Thiomonas sp.
GCTGGGCATCTCGCAGTGGCGCTACGCCGTGGTCGCCCTCGGCGCCGCCGCGCTGTCGCTGTGGCCGCACTCGGTGGTGCAGCGCCTGCGCCATCCGGTGCTGTTGTTCGATGCCATCGGGCTGGGCTTTTTCGCGGTCACCGGAGCCCACCGCGCGATGGACGCCAGCCACAACGTGGAGGTGGCGATCGCGCTCGGGGTCGCCACCGCGGTCGGCGGCGGGGTGCTGCGCGACGTGCTGCTCAACCGCGTGCCGGTGATCCTGCAGCGCGAGATCTACGCGCTGGCCGCGCTGCTCGGCGCGGGAATCCAGGTGTTCGGCCAGATGCATGGCTGGAACGCGGTGTTCACGTTGTGGCTCGGCGCCGGCAGCTGCGCGCTGACGCGCTTCCTGGCCATGCGCTGGCACTGGCGCCTGCCCTACGCCTGAGCCGGCCGCAGCCGCTGCCGCGGCCGCGAGCCCTACAGCAGCACGTAGTCCTCGGCGGGCGTCGGTTCCGGCAGCTGCTTCTCGCCGAGCAGCTCGCGCAGCGTGATCTCGATGCCGCGCGACATCGACGTCAGCGCCAGGTCGTTGGGCGCCGCGCCGAAGGGATCCTCGAGCTCCTCGTTGAGCGCGTCCAGTGCCAGGAAGGTGTAGGCGACGAAGGTCACCATCAGCGGCGTGAGCACCCCGGCATTGCCCAGCAGGCCGAAGGGAAGCAGGAAGCAGTAGATGGTCACGGTGCGGTGCACGATCACCGAGTACGCGAAGGGAATCGGGGTATTGGCGATGCGCTCGCAGCCGCCCTGCACATCGGTCAGATCCATCAGGCCCTGCTCCATCACCGCGGCCACCTGCGGATGCAGGCCCTGGCGGGCGCTGGCCTCGGCCACGCCGTGCCCGAGGGACTGCAGGATCAGGCTGGGGCGCGAGCGCGCTGCGCGCAGGCTGTCGAGCAGCGGCGCGTCGAGCAGGCCCTGGAGCTCGGGAATCGGGTCGGTCTGGCGCAGCTGGTGGCGCAGCGCATGCACGAAGCCGATCAGGCGGTAGACGAAGGGGCGCGCCTGGGCGGGGTCGCTGCCGCCGACCCAGGCCACGTACTGGCGGGTCAGCGAACGCGAGGCGTTGAGCATCTCGCCCCACAGCTTGCGCGCTTCCCAGTAGCGCTCGTAGCTGGCGGTGTTGCGAAAGCCCAGGAAGATGGCCAGCGCCACTCCGATGGACGTGAAGGGCACGTAGGTCAGGCCCACGCGCCAGCCCAGCACGTCGCCGTGCACCAGGGTCACCAGCGTGGCGACCGCGGCGACGATCAGCAGGCGGGACGAGATCTTGGGCAGCACGGAGCCGCGCATCACGAAAAGCATGCGCAGCCAGGACAGGCGCGGGCGGACGATCATGGGGTGTGGGACTCGTGTCGGGGACGCGCATTATGGGTCAGGATCGGCGCGCGCCGCCAACGCATCCGGACCCGGAGGTGTAAGCTTTTCGCCCACGCTTTTCCGAAGAGATCGCCGCCGATCCCGCAACCGTTCCTCCCCGACCCATGTCTTCCTCCCTTTCCGCCGCCGAGCAGGCGCTGCGCGACGCCGCGCGCGAATACCACCGCAGCCCCACGCACGGCAAGATCGCGGTCAACCCGACCAAGCCCCTGTCCAACCAGCGCGACCTGTCGCTCGCCTATTCGCCCGGCGTGGCCTACCCCTGCCTGGACATCCAGGCCGACCCGCTGAAGGCCTTCGACTACACGTCGCGCGGCAACCTGGTGGGCGTGATCACCAACGGCACCGCGGTGCTCGGCCTGGGCGACATCGGCCCGCTGGCCGGCAAGCCGGTGATGGAAGGCAAGGGTTGCCTGTTCAAGAAATTCGCCGGCATCGACGTGTTCGACATCGAACTGGCCGAGCGCGACCCCGACAAGCTGGTGGACATCATCGCCGCGCTCGAACCCACGCTGGGCGGCATCAACCTCGAGGACATCAAGGCCCCCGAGTGCTTCTACATCGAGCAGCAGCTGAGCGCGCGCCTGAACATCCCGGTGTTCCACGACGACCAGCACGGCACCGCGATCATCTCGTCGGCGGCGCTGCTCAACGCGCTGGAACTGGTGGACAAGCACATCGGCGACGTGAAAATCGCGGTATCGGGCGCCGGCGCCGCCGCCATCGCCTGCGTCGACGTGATGGTCGGCCTGGGGGTGCGGCGGGCCAACATCTTCATGGTCGATTCCAAGGGCGTGATCTACGAAGGCCGCCCGGGCGGGCTCGACCCCTCCAAGGCACGCTACGCCCAGAACACCGACGCACGCACCCTGGCCGACGTGGTGCGCGGCGCCGACGTGTTCCTGGGCTGCTCGGCGCCGGGCGTGCTCACCGCCGAGATGGTCAAGACCATGGCCGACCGTCCGGTGATCCTGGCGCTGGCCAACCCGGAACCCGAGATCCGGCCCGAGCTCGCGAAGGCGGTGCGTCC
>DAIDHU010000024.1 GCA_027451915.1 Thiomonas sp.
CCGCCCTCGCCGATGATGGTGGAAATGATGGGCACCTCCAGCTGCGCCATCTCCAGGATGTTGCGCCCGATGGCCTCCGACTGATTGCGCTCCTCGGCGTCGATGCCGGGATAGGCGCCGGGGGTGTCGACGAAGGTGAACACCGGCAGCCCGAACTTCTCCGCCAGCTTCATCAGGCGCAAGGCCTTGCGGTAGCCCTCGGGCTTGCTCATGCCGAAGTTGCGCATCGCGCGCTCCTTCGTGTCGCGGCCCTTCTGGTGGCCGAGGACCATGCAGGCCTGGCCGTTGAACCGCGCCAGCCCGCCCACTATCGACAGATCGTCGGCGAAATGACGGTCCCCATGCAATTCATGAAAGTCCGTGAACAGGCTGGCCACGTAATCCAGGGTGTACGGACGCTGCGCGTGCCGGGCGATCTGCGTGACCTGCCAGGGACTCAGCTTGCTGTACAGGTCCTTGGTCAGTTGCAGGCTCTTTTTCTGCAGGCGCGAGATCTCTTCCGAGATATCGACCGCCGATTCGTCCTGCACGAAACGCAGTTCCTCGATCTTGGCCTCGAGTTCGGCCACCGGCTGTTCGAAATCCAGAAAGACTTTCTTGCTCATGATGTGATCGGTTCGCCGAGAAAGGCCCCTGGGAGGGGCCCGCGGATCCCGCCTGCGGTGGGAATTCAGTATTCCACCGGAATCGGGTCCAGGCTGCGCCAAATATACCAAGTACCCACGGAACGCCAGGGTTCCCAGGCCGCGGCCACCTCTCGCAGCTCGCTGCGGCTGACCGCCTCGCCGGAAAAGTAGCACTGGCTGATGCCCTTGCGCAAGCCGAGGTCGTCCAGCGGCAGCACGTCCGGGCGCAGCAGATGGAACATCAGGAACATCTCGGCCGTCCAGCGGCCGATGCCCCGGATCTCCACCAGCTCCTCGATGATGGCCTCGTCGGGCATCTCATGCCACTGGCGGGGATGCACCAGCCCCTGCTCGAAGCGGCTGGCCAGGTCGCGCAGGTATTCGGCCTTGCGCTGGGACAGGCCGGCCTGGCGCAGGGACTGCGCGTCATGCACCAGCAGGCTCTCGGGCCGCACCGAGCCGACCAGGGCCAGCAGGCGCTCCCACACCGACTGCGCGGCGGCCACCGAGATCTGCTGGCCCACGATCGAGCGCGCCAGGGTCTGGAAGGCGTCGCCGCGGCTTTGCAGCCGCGCCTTGCCATACTCCGGGATCAGCCTGCGCATCACGCGGTCGGCGCGCATGAGCTCGCCGCAGGCCTGGTCCCAGTAGGGAGGCGCTTCGGTGACCGAGGGCTTGTTCCTGGCAGCCATGGCTCAGGCCTTGCGCCACAGCGTGACGCCGCCCGGCTTGTCCTCGAGCTGGATGCCCCGCTCCAGCAACTCCGCGCGGATGCGGTCGGCGCTGGCGTAGTCGCGCGCCTGCTTGGCCTGGGCGCGCAACTGGACCTGCTGCTCGATCCAGGCCTTGTCGGCGGCATCGGCGCCACCCTGCAGGAATTGCTGGGGCGGGCTTTGCAGCAGGCCCAGGGTCGCGCCCAGGCCCTTGAGCAGCGCCGCCAGCGCCGGATCGGCGCTGCGGTTGAGCTCGCTGGCCAGCTCGAACAACACCGCCAGCGCCTCCGGGGTGTTGAAGTCGTCGTCCATCGCGGCGCCGAAACGCCGGGCCAGGGGATGCTCCCAATCCACCGCGCCCGGCCCGCATGGGTGATCCTGCAGCGCGATGTACAGGCGCTCCAGGGCGCTGCGCGCATCGCGCAGCGCGTCGTCGCCGTAGTTCAGCGGGCTGCGGTAGTGGGCCCGGATGATGAAAAACCGCAGGGTCTCGGGGTCGACCTTTTTCAGGACTTCGCGGATGGTCAGGAAGTTGCAGAGGGATTTCGACATCTTCTCCTCGTCCACCCGCACGAAGCCGTTGTGCATCCAGGTGCCCACCCAGTGCCTTCCGGTGACACCCTCGGTCTGGGCGATCTCGTTCTCATGGTGGGGGAACTGCAGGTCGGCGCCGCCGCCGTGGATGTCGAACTGCTCGCCCAGCAGCTCGCAACTCATGGCAGAGCATTCGATGTGCCAGCCCGGGCGCCCCTGCCCCCAGGGCGAATCCCAGCGCACCTCGGCCGGCTCCTCCGGCTTGGCACGCTTCCACAATACGAAATCCAGGGGGTCGCGCTTGGCCGCGTCCACCTCCACGCGCTCGCCCGCGTGCAATTCATCCAGCGACTTGCCCGACAGGCGCCCGTAGCCGGGGAAGCTGCGCACGGCGAAATCCACGTCCCCGGCGGCATCCTGGTAGGCCAGGCCGCGCTCGATCAGGGTGCCGATCATGCGCTGCATGGCCGCGATGTGCTCGGTGGCGCGCGGCTCCATGTCGGGCCGCTGGATGCCCAGTGCATCGGTGTCCTCGTGCATGGCCTGGATGAAGCGATCGGTGAGCTCGCGCACGCTCAGGCCGCTTTCCACCGCGCGCCGGATGATCTTGTCGTCCACGTCGGTGATGTTGCGCACGTAGGTCACGCGCAGGCCGCGCGCCTTGAGCCAGCGCTGCACCACGTCGAACACGGCCATCATGCGCGCATGCCCGAGGTGGCAGTAGTCGTACACGGTCATGCCGCATACGTACATGCGCACGTGCCCCGGCTCCAGGGGCACGAGCGGCTGCTTGCTACGCGACAGGGTGTTGTAGATGTGGACGGTCATGGAGTACGCGAAGAGGGGCGCAGCGCGCAAGGGCGAAAACTTAGCACAGGCCGTCACGCCGCGGCGCGGGCCCGGCGGGCACGCTGCGCACGGGCAATTCCACGCTGCATGAACTGAGCTTGAGCTGCGTGGGCATCTTGGGGGCGCCGCGCGCGGTGCTGGCGATCGGAGTGCAATGAAGCCATGCGGCCCCAGCGCCGCCCCCTCGGGACAACAGCCGAAGGACGCCCATGCCATCGCAGAGTTCCGTCGCGCCGAAAGAGCGCGTCAACATCGTGTACAGGCCGGCCACGGAAGGCGCGCAGGCCGAGGTCGAGCTTCCCCTGAAGCTGCTGGTGCTTGGCGACTACACGCTGCGCGACGAGGACATTCCGCTGGAGGAACTCGAGCCCGTCGCGGTGGACAAGGACAACTTCGACCAGGTGCTCGCGGCCCAGGCGCCCCGCCTGGAGCTGCAGGTGCCCGACATGCTCGGGCCCCGGGGCGGCTGCTCGCTGCACCTGGATCTGCGTTTCGCGCGCCTCGACGACTTCTCCCCCGACGCACTGCTGGCCCAGGTGCCCCAGCTGCGCGCCCTGCTGCAGCTGCGCGATGCGCTCAAGGCGATCAAGGGCCCGCTGAGCAACATTCCCGCCTTCCGCCGGAAGCTGCAGGACCTCGCGGCCGAGCCCGAAAGGCTGCGCAAGCTGGTGGCCGATCTGGGCCAGGCGCCGCACGCCGGCGGCGACGACTCCGCGGAGGCCGAATGAGCGCAGACCGAATGAGCGCAGACCGCACGAGCGCAGCCCCCCCGCGCGCGGACCACGCCCCGGGCCCCGTCGCGCCGCAGCTCGACGAGCTCGCGCTGGCCGCCCGCGTACGTCCGGGCGACGAGGCCTATGCGCTGACCCGACGCGGCATCGAGGCCCTGCTGCACCATCTCGTGGAACCCGCGCAGGCTCGCCCGCAGGAGCCGCACGGGGTGGCGCCCACCCCCCTGCTGGTGGATGCGCTGATCGCCGAGATCGACCGCCGGCTGTCGGACCAGGTCGACGCGATCCTGCACCACCCCCGGTTCCAGAGCCTCGAATCCGCCTGGCGCTCGCTCAAGTTCCTGGTCGACCGGACGAATTTCCGAGAGAACATCCGCATCCACTTCCTGCCGCTGAGCAAGCAGCGCCTGATGCGCGATTTCGCCGACAGCCCGGAAATCGTGCGCAGCGGCCTGTACAAGCTGGTCTACACCGCCGAATACGGGCAGTTCGGCGGCCAGCCCTACGGCGCCATCATCGCCGACTACGAGTTCGGCCCCTCCGCCCCCGACATGCGCCTGCTGGACCAGGCGGCGAAGGTCGCCGCCATGTCCCACGCCCCGCTGCTGGCGGGGGCCTCGGCCCAGTTCTTCGGGCTCGAGTCCATGCAGCAGCTTCCCGCGCTGAAGGACCTGGCCTCGCTGTTCGAGGGGCCGCAGTTCACCGCCTGGAACGCGCTGCGCGACAGCGAGGACGCCCGCTACCTCGGCCTGGCGCTGCCGCGCTTCCTGCTGCGCCTGCCCTACGGCCCCGACACCCTGCCGACCCGCAGCTTCCAGTACCAGGAAAGCGTGGGCCAGGCGGGAACCGGCTACCTGTGGGGCAATGCCGCCTTCGCGCTGGCCAGCCGGCTGTGCGAGAGCTTTGCCGAATACCGCTGGTGCGCCAATGTGATCGGGCCCCAGGGAGGCGGCGAGGTCGGCGGGCTGCCGATCCACTGCTACCCCTCGATGGGCACGCTGCAGCATCGCCTGCCCACCGAGGTGCTGATTTCCGAGCGCCGCGAATTCGAGCTCGCCGAGCAGGGCTTCATCGCGCTGACCATGCGCAAGAACAGCGACCGGGCGGCCTTTTTCTCGGCCAATTCGGTGCAAAGGCCGAAGTACTTCGGTACCAGCCCGCAAGGGCGCGAAGCCGAGCTCAACGACCGCCTCGGCACCCAGCTTCCCTACATGTTCGTGGTCAGTCGCCTGGCCCATTACCTCAAGGTGATCCAGCGCGAGAACATCGGCACCTGGAAGGAGCGCGGCGACCTGGAGAACGCGCTCAACCTGTGGATCCGGCAATACGTCGCCGACATGGACAACCCCGCCCCGGGCGTGCGCAGCCGGCGCCCGCTGCGCCAGGCCCAGGTGCTGGTCAGCGACATCGACGCGGAGCCCGGCTGGTATCGCGTCGACCTGCGCGTGCGCCCCCACTTCAAGTACATGGGCGCCTCCTTCACCCTGTCCCTCGTGGGCAGGCTCGAGAAACGTTGACACCAGGAGATCATCATGCCGATACCGTGCTACCTCTCGCTCGAGGGCCAGAACCAGGGGATCATCGAGGGCTCGAGCAAGGCCCAGGGACATGAGGGCAAGATCCTGGTCCAGGCCGTGGAACACCTGGTCGACATCCCCAGCAACCCGCAGAACGGCCTGCCCTCGGGCAAGTGCGTGCTCGGCCCGATGACCCTGAGCAAGGAGGTGGACAAATCCTCCCCCAAGCTGTTCCAGGCGCTGAGCCAGGGCGAGCAGATGAGCTCCGTGACCCTCGAGTACATGCGCATCTCCCCCAAGGGCACGGAGGAGAAGTACTACACCGTGAAGCTCAGGAATGCCATCATCACCCGGCTGCGCACCTGGGTTCCGATGTGCCTGTCCCAGGAGAACCAGCACCTGGGGCACATGGAGGACCTCTCGCTGACCTACGAGGGGATCACCTGGACCTTCGAGCCCGACGGCATCGAGGCCGAGGCCTCTTGCGTGGCTCCAAGGTCCTGAGGCCACGCCCGCTGCGGGACTCCTTCATGCACCGCGCCCGACTGCTCGAACGCGTGGCCGCGCGCGAGGCCTGCGCGACGGCGCCCACGCGCCGAAGCCTGGAGCAGGCCACTCCCGGGCTGCTGCGCTCGGTGATCGTCCACCTCGGACGCGTGCTCAACACCCGGCGCGGCAGCGTGCCCATCGATCCCGAATTCGGCATGCGGGATTTGGGGAATCTGGATGCCGGCGACGTCTCCCTGGGGATCGCCGAGCTCGAGGCGCAGTTGCAATCGATGATCGAACGCTACGAGCCGCGTCTGCTGCGGCCCCGGGTACGCCTGCGGGAGGAACAGAGCGATGCGCTGTGCCTGCGCTTCGACCTCGAAGCCTCCATCCTGCGCGAGGGGCGCGAACTGCCCTGGTGCCTGGCCACCCGCATCGACGCGCGGGGCCGGGTGCGGATCGACGGCACGCCGGACTGAAGACGAGGGGATCGGCCATGCTCAATCCCTACTTCGAGGACGAGCTGGGACGCCTGAAGCATCTGGCGGCCGAGTTCGCCCGCGACAACCCCGCGCTGGCGCCCATGCTGCTGGGCAGCAGCGCCGACCCCGATGTCGAGCGCCTGCTCGAAGGAACCGCCTTTCTCACCGCGCTGCTGCGCCGCAAGCTCGACGACAGCCATCCCGAATTCGTCCAGGACCTCACACGACTGCTGTTTCCCCAGCACCTGCTGTCGCTGCCGGCCTCGGCGATGATCGCCTTCGCGCCCCGGGTGGAGGACGGCAGCCAGGTTTGCATCCCGCAGGGCACCGAGCTGCTGTCCCACCCGGTGGAAGGCACCCGTTGCCGTTTTCTCACCTGCCACCAACTGCTCCTGCCGCCGCTGCGCATCGAGGACTGCGCGCTGCACCAGGCGGCCGGCGCGCCGCCGCTGCTGCGCCTGCGCCTGCAGGCTCCCGCCGGCGCGGCGCCGCTCCAACACCTGCGCCTGTACATCGACGCCAGCCACGCCGAGGCCTGCCATCTTTTGCTGCTGCTCACGCGCCATCTGCGAAGCCTGCG
>DAIDHU010000025.1 GCA_027451915.1 Thiomonas sp.
GCTGAAGTGGGCGATCGACCAGCAGCCCTATGTCGAGGGCTACGAGGCCGTCGACATGCTGTACCTGAACCTGACCAACGGCGACACCGTTGGCGGGGGCAGGGCGCTGCTGACCGGCCCGTCCTTCGTCACCCACGAGAACGCCGCCCAGGTGGCCAAGTACGCCGAGCGCGGAACGCGCTGATTCTGCAAGCCCTGGCATCGGGACGCGCGCGCGCGGCGCGCCGCCCGATGCCGCAGCGGAGCACAGGATGACCATGACCAAGGAACAGGCGGCGCTGCCCGCCGCGTCCGCCGCACACAGCCCGCCGGCCGCGCAGCCCCGCGGGCGGGCCTGGAAGGCCCTGTTGAGGCGCCCCGAGGCCGGCGCATTGGGCGGCACCATTCTCGTCTTCGCCCTGTTCTGGGCGGTGGCGCCGCCGCTGCGCCAGATGGCGGCGATGGCCACCGTGCTGTATCAGGCCGCCACGCTGGGAATTCCCGCGGTGGCGGTGGCGCTGCTGATGATCGGCGGCGAATTCGACCTCACGGCCGGCGTGGCGGTGACCACGGCTTCGCTGTCGGCGTCGATGTTCAGTACCACGCTGGGGGTCAATCTGTGGTTCGGCGTGGCCTTCTCGCTGGTGCTCGCGCTGGGCATCGGCGCGCTCAACGGCTATCTGCTGGCGCGCACCGGCCTGCACAGCTTCCTGGTCACGCTGTCCACCTTCCTCATGCTTCAGGGCGCCAACATCGCCCTGACCCGCCTGATCACCGGCAACGTCGCGACGGCCGACATCAGCACCTCGCCGGGCTATGCCTCGGCGCATGCCGTGTTCGCCTCCACCCTGACCATCGGCCACACCCAGCTCAGCATCGCCATCCTGTACTGGCTGGTGCTGATCGTCGTGGGAACCTGGATCCTGCTGCGCACCCGTTTCGGCAACTGGGTGTTCGCGGTCGGCGGCCAGAGCGCCAGCGCGCGCGCCGTGGGCGTGCCGGTGGCGCGCAGCAAGACGGCGCTGTTCATGCTGGTGGGATTCACCGTGTGGCTGCTGGGCATGCACATGCTGTTCACCTACGACACCGTGCAGTCCGGGGCGGGCCGGGGCAACGAGCTGGTCTATATCGCCGCGGCCGTGGTCGGCGGCTGCCTGATGACGGGGGGTTACGGATCGGCCGTGGGGTCGGCACTGGGCGCGCTGATCTTCGGCATGACCATCCAGGGGGTGGTCTACGCCGACTGGAATCCGGACTGGTTCAGGTTCTTCGTCGGCGCGACCCTGCTCGCCGCCACGGTGTTCAACAATTGGGTACGCGCCCGTTCGAGCCGGGGAGACTGAGCATGGCTGGCACCACGGAGCCGATCGTGCGGCTCAGCGACATCGGCAAGACCTTCGGCCATATCGAGGCGCTGCGAGGCGTGAGCCTGGCGGTTCGCCCCGGCGAGGTGACCTGCGTGCTCGGTGACAACGGCGCCGGCAAGTCCACCTTGATCAGCATCATCGCCGGACTGTTCCAGCATGACACCGGGACCTACACGGTGGACGGCAGGGCGATGAGCTTCAACTCCCCGCGCGAGGCGCTGGACCTGGGAATCGCCGCGGTCTACCAGACCCTCGCGCTGGCGCCCCTGATGCCCATCTGGCGCAACTTCTTCCTGGGCTCCGAGCTCACGCGCGGCAGCGGGCTGCTGCGCCGCATGGACGTGTCGGCCATGAAGGACAAGACCCGCGAGGCCCTGCAGCGCATGGGCATCCGCGTGACCGACCTGGACCGCCCGGTGGGCACCCTGTCGGGCGGGCAGCGCCAGGTGGTGGCCATCGCCCGCGCCATCCACTTCGGTGCGCGGGTGCTGATCCTGGACGAGCCCACGGCGGCGCTCGGGGTCACCCAGTCGGGCATCGTGCTGCGCTACATCCTCGCCGCCGCGCGCGAGCAGGGCGCGGGGGTGATCTTCATCACCCACAACCCCCATCACGCCTACATGGTGGGCGATCACTTCGTCGTGCTCGCGCAGGGCCGCGTGGAACTCGACGCGCCCAAGACCGAACTCACGCTGGACCAGCTCATGTTCCACATGGCCGGCGGCGCGGGCCTCGATGCCCTGCGCCACGAACTCGAGGGCAAGGCCTCGGCACGCCGCGACGAGGCCGCGCTTTCGGCCTGAGGCCGCGCCGCGGCCCGCGAACAGGGAGCTTTCCGATGCACGAGACCAAGGTTGCGACGAGCAGGCGCGAGCCCTCGCGCCTGGACGGCAAGGTGGCGGTGGTCACCGGCGGCACGCAGGGCCTGGGCGCCGCCATCTGCGATCTGTTCGCCGCGCGCGGGCTGAGCGGCCTGGTGTTCTGCGGGCGGCAGCGCGAGCGCGGGCTCGAACGCCAGCGCCGGCTGTGCGAAGGCGGCGCGCTGGATGCCCTGTACGTGCAGGCCGACCTGGCCAGCGTGGACGACTGCCGCGAGGTGGTGGCGCAGGCGCAAAGGCGCTTCGGGCGCGTGGACCTGCTGGTCAACGCCGCGGCCCTCACCGACCGAGGCTCCCTGATCGATACCAGCCCCGAGCTCTTCGACCGCATGTTCGCCATCAACGTGCGCGCGCCCTTTTTTCTCATGCAGGAAAGCGTGCGTCTCATGCGCCGCCTGGGAATCGAGGGCAGCATCGTCAACATCGGGTCCATGTCGGCGCTGGCCGGGCAGTCCTTCCTGGCGGCCTACTGCGGCTCGAAGGGGGCGCTGGCCACGCTCACGCGCAACGCCGCCTACTCCCTGTTGCGCAACCGCATCCGGGTCAATGCGCTGAACATCGGCTGGATGGCCTCCGAGGGCGAGGATCGCATCCAGCGCGAATTCCACGGCGCCAGCCCCGACTGGCTGCGCGATGCGGCGGCGCGCCAGCCCTTCGGGCGCCTGGTCGACCCCGCGGAGGTGGCGCGCGCGGTGGCCTTCCTGTGCAGCGACGAGTCCGGGCTGATGACCGGATCGGTGATCGAGTACGACCAATCCGTCTGGGGCGGCTACGACAGCGCTCCCCAGCCGGCCGAGCCCCTTTGACGTCCCATGGATAATTCCCGCCGCGCAGGACCCGGCGAGGCAGGCTCGAATGCCTCGGCGGGCTCCGCCATCACGCCATCGGGAGACCCATCCGTGAGCAGCGACCCCCAGCCTGACGTGGACGCCGTCATCGCACGCATCGCCGTCGAGTTCGACACCCTGAGCCGGCAGCAGAAGCTCATCGCCCGCTACGTCGAGCAGCATCGGGACCGCATCGGGCTGGACGGGATCCTCGAGCTCGCCGCGCACTGCGGGGTGCAGCCCTCGGCGGTGGTGCGTTTCGCCAAGCGCCTGGGCTTTTCCGGATTCAGTCAGATGCAGGCCGTGTTCCGTGACGGGATTTCGCGCCAGATCGCGCCCGGGCGCTCCTACCATCTGCGCCTGCGCGAGGTCATCGAGGGCGGCGAGAGGGAGTTGTCCAGCCTGCAGATCGCGCAGGGCTTCCTGACCGGCGCGATGGCCGCCATGGAGGAACTGCGCGACGGACTGGACGCCGAGGAATTCGAGCGCGCGGTGCAGTGCCTGGTCGACACCGACCAGGTCTGGGTGGTCGGCGTGCGCAGGTCCTTTCCCGTGGCCAGCTACCTGACCTACGCGCTGCAGCACACCGACAAGCGCGTGGGCCTGGTCAGCGTGCTGGGGGCGATGCAGCAGGAGCAGGTGCGTTCGGTGCGCGCGGGCGATGCGGTGCTCGCCGTGTCCTTCGCCCCCTACGCGCCGGAGTCCGCGGCCTTCGCCGAGCTGGCGGTGCAGCGCGGCGCCAGGCTCATCGCGATCACCGACAGCCGCATGGGCGAGCTGGCGCGCCTGGCCGAGAGTTGCCTGATCGTCCACGACCACGCCACCTTCGGTTTTCGCGCCCTCACCGGCACCATGGGCCTGGCGCAAAGCCTGTTCCTGGCCGTGGCCTACCGGCTCGAGCTCACCCACGGCGCGGGCCCCGGCGCGGCTTCCTGAGCGCGCTGGCGCATCGACCCGATCCAGCATTCCCGACCCCACGAGACCCTCATGAACAACGTCGCCCTGTTCGGTGCCGGCCGCATCGGTCGCATCCATGCCTCCAACCTGTGTTCGCTGCCTGGAATCCGCCTGAGCCACGTGTGCGACCCGATGCCCGAGCAGGCCGCGGCGCTGGCCCAGGCCAGCGGGGCCGCGGCCAGCACCCCCGAGGCCGCGCTGGCCGACCCCTCGGTCCGGGCCGTGGTCATCGCCTCGCCCACCTCCACCCATTACGACCTGATCCACCGCAGCGCGGCGGCGGGCAAGCACATCTTCTGTGAAAAGCCCGTCGACCTCTCCGCCGCGCGGGCGCGCGAGTGCGCCGCTCGCGTGCAGTCCGCGGGGGTGGCCTGCATGATCGGATTCCAGCGCCGCTTCGATCCCACCTTCGCGCAGGCCGTGGCGGAACTGCGTCGCGGGGACATCGGGGAGCCGGAAATGCTCATCATCACCAGCCGCGATCCGGGCGCCCCGCCCGCCGACTACATCCGCCACTCGGGGGGGATTTTCCGGGACATGCTGATCCATGACTTCGATGTGTTCCGCTGGGTGCTGTGCCACGACGGGGACGAGGCGCAATGGCTCAGCGCCAGCGGCTCGGTGCTGACCGACCCGGCCATCGCCGAGCTGGGCGACGCCGACAGCACGGCCGTGACCATCCGCACCCGCAAGGGCCGGCTGTGCCAGATCAACACCAGCCGTCGCGCCGCCTATGGCTACGACCAGCGCTTCGAGGTCCTCGGCTCGCGGGGCATGCTGCAATGTGCAAACGTGGGCAGCACCCAGGTCAGCCGCTGGGGCCCCGACGGCGTGCGCACCGACCCGCCGGAGGCTTTTTTCCTGCAGCGCTACGCGGCCGCCTACCGCGCCGAGATCAGCCATTTTTTCGACTGCCTGCAAAGCGGCGCCAAGCCCGGAACCACGGTGGACGACGGTGTGCAGGCCCAGCTGCTGGCCGATGCCGCGGCCGAGAGCTGGAGCCGCGGCACCCCGGTGCAACTCTGAGCCGCGGGCCGGCGACGGCCTCAGCGCGGCCGCACCACCGGCTCCTGCAACAGGAGCTCGGCGAGCACCTCGTCCGCCTCCTGCCGGATGCTCAGGCGCGCACCCTGGCTGGGCAGCAGGGTGCGCAGCAGTTGCAGCCCGGTGCCCAGGCCGCGGCCGCTCGCGAAATCGAATTCCGGAGGTAGCCAGGCGGGGCCGTTGCGAACGCGCACCCACAGGCCTTGCTGGTCGCCGTGCAGGGTGATGCGCACCGGACGCTCCGGGTCCTGCTCGGCGAGGTGCTTGGAGGCATTGCTCAACAGCTCGTTGATCACCAGCGCGATCGGAACCGCATCCGCCTCGCGCAGGGCCATGCTCGGGTGGACTCCCGGCTCGAAGCGCAGGGGGACGGCGGCGGCCGCGCCCTGGGCCACGAGACCGATGATGCCCAGGAGATCCGCCTCGGTGCCGGCAGGACCTTGGCTCAGGCCGTAGACCCCGGCAATGGCGTGGATCTGGGCCATCACCTCGGCCAGCGGCTCGCGCAGGTCCGGGTGGCGGTCGATGCGCAGGCGCAGCAGCCCCAGCACGCCCTGCAGGTGGTTCTTGATGCGGTGGTGCACCTCGCGAACCAGCGCGTCGCGCTGCTCGTGGAGCTGTTGCAGATGCGCGAGTTCCTGCTGCCGCCGATCGCTGATGTCGCGCGCGATGCCCAGCAGGCCCACGACCTCGCCCGCGGGGTCGCGCACCGGCGTGCGCAGGATCAGCCGCGTGCGCAGCACGCCGTCGATCAGGACCGACTCCTCCACGCTGTCCGGGCGGCCCGAGCGCATCACCTGTTCGCTGTGGTGCCGGTAGCCCAGGCTCATTTCGGTGTCGCCCAGGATTTCCCACACCCTGCGTCCCCTGAGTTCGTCCAGGCGCAGCTCGGGGCGGCCCAGCACACGGGCGAGCCAGTGCACGGTGGGAGCATTCAGGTAGAGGATGCGGTGCTCCCGGTCGATATGAAAGATTCCGTCCGGGTGGTGGTCGGCGATGATGCGCAGCTGTTGCTCGCTCTCGCGCAGAGCGGCCTCGGCCAGCTTGCGCTCGCTGATGTCCTGGGCCACCGCCACGGCGACGGCCATGGGGCCCTCTCCGGCATGAAACGGGACCGCCGAAACCAGCACGGTGCGCAGGCTGCCGTCGCTGCCGCGGTGTTCGAATTCGATGCCCTGGCGCACCGATTCGCCGCGCAGCGCCCGCGCGCCGGGCCACTGGCTGGGGTCCAGCACCGTGCCATCGGCGCAGCGCGCCTGCCAGCGGGGGCGCTGGCGCCTGGAGATCGACGGGATGCGATCGCTGTCGTTGAAGCTGCGCATGGAGGCGTTGTCCAGCACCACGTGCCCTTGGGAGTCGAACAGGGATACGCCCACGGGAAGCTGGTCCAGGATGGCGTGCAGCCAGCGCTGGCGTTCGCGCAGGGCTTCGGCGGCGGCCTGGCGATCGCTGACGTCGCGCGCGAAGCCCAGCACCCCGATGGTCGAGTCTTGCAGACGGATGGGGGAATGGAACACCTCCCACCAGCGCACGATGCCGCGCTGCTCGACCCGACAATCCCGCACGGTGGGCCGGGCGCTGGCGATCGCCCGGCGTTCGCCGAGGCGCATGTGCGCCGCCAGGTCGGCGGGCAGGCCGCCCGGATCGTCCATGCCCAGCAGCATTTCCGGGTCCGCCATCCCGGCGGCCTCGGCCAGTGCCTGATTGGCGGCGAGAAAGCGGCCCTGCGGATCTTTCATCCAGGCGGGAAAGGGGAAATGGTCCAGCAGCGTGGCCACGTAGACCCCGCGCAGGCGCAGCTCGGCCTCGGCGCCGCGCACCGAGCCCACGTCGCGCTGGATGGCCACCACGACCCGGCCCCAGCCCGGCAGATCGTGCACCGTGGCCGTGTTGTAGGTGCGAAAGGTGCTACCGTCCTTGCGCAGGCTCAGCACGTCCCCGTCCCAGCGTCCCGAGCCGAGAAGCAGGTCCAGGATGGCGCGCGCGGTCTCCTCCGGCGGGCCCGCGCCCGGCGCATTGATCCTGGACACCGGCTGGCCCAGGAGTTCGCCGGCTGCATAACCGAACATGGCGTCGAAGGCCGGGTTGGTGTAGAGGAATCGCAGGTCGTCCAGGGAGAGCACGACGACGCCCTCGGCGAGTGCCCCCAGGATCCACGCCTCGGGCGCGAACCGCGCGGCCGGGGGGGCCTGGGGCGGACGCGGCGGCCAGAGATCAGGCTCGTCCATGGCCCTGCGCGGCCGCGCCGCCCACCAATTGGGAACAATAGTCCTGGAGCTTGCGTCGCTGCCGCCGCGCTTCGTCTCGCAGGGTGGCGAACGCGGCCTGCTCCGAAAGCCGGGAGCGGGCCATGAGCAGGCCCACCGCGACGCTGACCACGCGGTCCCCCTCCAGCGCCTGTTCGAGCTGCTGCTTGGCCGTCTGCAGGGCGTCGAGGTCGCGGGCACGCGCCAGCGCGGCTTCGATGGTCGGAACCATGCGGGCCGGGTCGACCGGCTTGACCAGGTAGCCCAGCGCGCCCTGCGCGATGGCTTCGCTGACCTCCCGTCGCTCTCCGTGGGCGCTCAGGAACAGGCTGCGGAGCCCGTGCCGGCGCTCCAGCAGATGCGCCAGTTCGATGCCGCTCAGGCCCGGCATGCGCATGTCGAGCACGGCGAGCGCGAACACTTCGGCACCGGCGCAGGCCAGCGCCCGTTCGGCCGAATCGGCGGTGACCACGGAGTATCCCGTCTGGCGCAGGCCCTGGGCGGTGGTGGCCAGGGCCAGACGGTCGTCGTCGACCAGCAGCAGGGTCGGGTTGGCTGCGGGAGAGGGGCTGTGGGAAGGCATGATGCGGCAGGCTCGGAGCAAGGCTCGAGGGCGTGTGAAAATTGGCTGGTTGACCGAACTTATGATCTTCCTTAGGATAAATTAACAAGCAATCGAATTATTTGAATATATAAACCGGGTGCAGCTGGAATTTTGACCAAGGTGAATTTCCAGCACCTGCATCCGATGCCAAGCTCAGCGGGCCCAGACTTCGCCCGCATGGCCCCGCCGGCAGCGCCTGTGCGCGCGCCGGCAACGCCCCGAGAGACCTCGCCCCCGTCTCCTCAGATGCACGCATCGGCTCCCATCGCGGGCCGCGGCGGAGGAGACATTCTTGAGCACGATTCTTCTGGTCGATGCGCAGGCCTCGCGGCGCAAGCTCGCGGCCCTGACCCTGCAGCAGGCCGGTCATCGGGTGGTGCAGGGCGCTTGCCTGCGCGATGCCCCGGAGCTGGCCCTGCGCCATGCGCCCGCGCTGGTGCTGGTGGGCGTCGACCATGGGCTCACAGACAGCCTGCGGGTGCTTCGACGCATCAAGGCCCACCCTTGGACCTGCGCGCTGCGCCTGCATGCGCTCAGCGCGCAGGCCCGGGATAGGGACGAGGCGAGACTTCGCGCCGCGGGATTCGACGGATTCATGGACCGGCCCCTGGACTATCGTGCCTTGCACCGCTACGTGGAGGCCGCCTTGCGCGCCAGCGCCTGAGCGGGTGCACGCCGGCCCCGGCAGCGAGGCCTGGCCCGCGGGGCCATGCCCCGGGGGTGTCTGCGTCCAGGCGCGTCGGATGCGACAATGACGGCTCCCCAAGGCTACCCACCATCCCCGACCTCCATGAGCTACGACTATCTCGTCATCGGTGGAGGAAGTGGGGGCATCGCCTCGGCCAACCGGGCGGCGATGCACGGTCAGCGCTGTGCGCTGGTGGAGTCCGGTCCCATCGGCGGCACCTGCGTGAACGTGGGCTGCGTGCCCAAGAAGATCATGTGGCATGCCGGCCAGATCGCCGACGCCATCCAGCGCTACGGCCCCGGCTACGGTTTCCAGACCACCGGCACGCGCCTGGACTGGGCCACGCTGGTGGCCAGCCGCGAGGCCTACATCCAGCGCATCCACGCCTCCTACCTGTCCGGGCTCGAGCGCAACAAGGTGGACCTGATCCGCGGGCGTGCCAGTTTCGTGGACCAGCGCACCGTGGAAGTGGACGGACGGCGCTACACGGCCCCGCATATCCTGCTGGCCACCGGCGGCTATCCGGCCCGCCCGGACATCCCCGGTGCCGAGTTCGGCATCGACTCCGACGGTTTCTTCGCCCTGCGCGAGTTGCCGCGGCGCACCGCCATCGTCGGCGCGGGCTACATCGCGGTGGAGCTGGCGGGGGTGCTCAACGCACTGGGATCGCAGGCCCACCTGTTCGTGCGCCACGAAGCGCCGCTGCGCCATTTCGACCCCTTGCTGGGCCAGACCCTGGCGGAGGTCATGAAGGCCGAGGGCCCCACGCTGCATGCCCACGCCGTGCCCAAGGCGGTGCGCCGCCTTGCGGACGGCAGCCTGGAATTGCAGCTCGAGGACGGACGCAGCCACGCCACCGACTGTATCGTCTGGGCCATCGGACGCCACCCCAATACCGCCTCGCTGCGCCTGCAGGCCGCCGGCGTGGCCACCGATGCCGCCGGCCACGTGCTGGTCGACGATTTCCAGGACACCAACGTGCCCGGAATCCACGCGGTGGGCGACGTCACCGGCAGGCTGGCGCTGACCCCCGTGGCGGTGGCGGCCGGACGACGCCTGTCGGAGCGCCTGTTCAACGGCAAGCCCGAGGAGCGCCTCGACTATCGCAACGTGCCCACCGTGGTGTTCAGCCACCCGCCCATCGGCACCGTGGGCCTGAGCGAGACCGAGGCGCGTGCCGAGTTCGGCGATGCCGCGATCACCGTGTACCAGTCCTCGTTCACCGCCATGTACACCGCGGTGACCCACGCGCGCCAGCCGGCGCGCATGAAACTGGTCTGCGAGGGGCCGCGCCAGCGCATCGTGGGCATCCACGGCATCGGCTATGGCATGGACGAAATGCTCCAGGGCTTCGCCGTGGCCCTGAAAATGGGCGCCACCAAACGCGATTTCGACGACACCGTGGCGATCCACCCGACCGCCGCGGAAGAATTCGTGACCATGCGCTGAGCGCGGCGCCGGGCGCACCCCCAGGTCCCAGCATGCGGCCCAGCGCCATCATCGACTTCGCCGAGCCCCACGGCGCCCGCACCCGCCTGGAATTCGGCCAGCCTCGGGCCGTGCTGCGTGCCGAATCGCCGGCGCAGGTGCCTGGCGTGCTGCGCGCCGCGCAGCAGCAGGCCGACGCCGGCGCCTGGGTGGTGGGCATGGTCGCCTACGAGGCCGCGCCGGCCTTCGACGAAGCCCTGATGGTGCATGCGAAGGGCCCGCTGCCGCTGGCCTGGTTCGCGGTGCACGAGCGTCCGCGCGCCGCCGAGGCTCCGCCGGACCCGGCCCTCGACTTCGCGCCCGACACGGCGCTGGACCTGCGCCCCGAGATCGGGCGCGCGCGCTACGAGGCCGAAGTGGCCGAGATCCGCCGCGCCATCGGGCGCGGCGAGTTCTACCAGGTGAACCACACACTGCGCATGCATGCCCGCTTCGAGGGCTGCGCCATCGAGCTGTATCGACGCCTGCGCGCGGCGCAGCCGGCTGGCTATTGCGCCTACCTCGACCTCGGGCGCCACCGCATCGTCTCGGCCTCGCCCGAGCTGTTCTTCCGGCGCGACGGGTCCCGCCTGACCACGCGCCCGATGAAGGGCACCCGCCCTCGAGGGCGTCACGCGCGCGAGGACCAGGCCATGCGTGGCGAATTGCTAGGCTCCGCGAAGGATCGTGCCGAGAACCTGATGATCGTCGACCTGCTGCGCAACGATGTCTCGCGTCTGGCGCTGCCCCATGGCGTGGAGGTTCCCCAGCGCTTCGCGGTGGAGCAGCACCCCACCGTGTGGCAGATGAGCTCCACGGTGAGCGCGCGCATGCGTGAGGGCCTGGGCCTGGAGGACATTTTCCGCGCCCTGTTTCCCTGCGGCTCGGTCACGGGGGCACCGAAGGTCCGCGCCATGGCCTGGATCGCCGGGCACGAGGCTTCCGCGCGGGGCGCCTACTGCGGTGCCATCGGGCTGCTGCGCCCGGGCGGCGATGCCGTGTTCAACGTGGCCATCCGCACCGTGACCGTGGACGCCCGCGCCGGGCGTGCCAGCTGCGGACTGGGCAGCGGCATCGTCTGGGACTCCACGCCCGAGGCTGAATACCAGGAAGTGCTGGTCAAGGGCCGCTTCCTGCGCAGCGACCCCAGCCCTTTCGAGCTGATCGAGACCCTGCGCGTGGAGCAGGGCAGGGCGCTGCGCGAAGCGCTGCACCTGGCGCGCCTGGAGGCCTCGGCGCGGTATTTCGGCTTCGCCACGGACCCCGACGCCTGGCGCGACATCCTGCGTCACAACGCGGCCGGCGCCCCCGGAGGCCGGGCGCGCCTGCGCCTCGTTCTGGATGCCCGCGGCAGCCTGCGCGCAAGCCTGGGGCCATTGCCCGAGGGCCTGGACGGCAAGCCCGCGCTGTTCGCGCTGGCCGGATTCGCCGTCTCGCGCGACGACGTCCACCTGTTCCACAAGACCACGCGCCGCGAGGTCTACGAGCGTGCGGCCGCCGCGCACCCCGGCGTGTTCGACGTGCTGCTGCACAACGAGCAGGGCGAACTGACCGAATTCACCCGTGGCAACCTGGCGCTGGAACTCGACGGCCGCCTGCTCACGCCGGCGCTGGACTGCGGGCTGCTCGACGGCTGCCTGCGCCGCGAATGGCTGGACCAGGGGCGCCTGCAGGAGGCGGTGCTGGGCCTGGGGCATCTGCGCCGGGCCGAGCGGGTCTGGTTTCTCAACAGCCTGCGTGGCGCCATCGAGTTGCGGCGGGGCGGGGCTGCTCGCGGCGCGTTTTCCTGACCGGGCCGGCGGCGGCCCGCAGTCCGGGCGCATTCGCGGGGCGCCGCCTATCATTTGCGTTTCATCAAGGAACTCCGATCCCTCCCATGAAACGACTCCTGCTCCTGCTCGCCAGCCTGCTCCTTGCCGAAGCGAGCCTCGCCCAGCCCGGATACGCCGCCGATACGGCCGCCGCCGCACGACTCGCGCGCCAGGCCATGCAGAGCAAGGCCTTCACGGTAGGCACCGCGGGGCCGCTGATCGTGGCCTTCGAGGACCCCAACTGCCGCTTTTGCAACCAGTTGAGCCGGGAAAGCGCCCCGCTGATCGCAGCCGGCAAGCTGCGCGTGCGCGTCGTGCTGGTGGCCTTCCTGAAGCCCGACAGCGAAGGCCGCGCCGCCGGCATCCTGCAGGCGGCCGACCCGGCCGCAGCCTGGGAAAAGAACGAAGCCCAGTTCAACGAGCTGGCCGAAGAGGGGGGCTACCCCGTCGCGCCGCCCAGTTTCGAGACCGACCGCACGCTGCGCACCAACCTGGACGACCTCAAGGCCGCCGGCCAGGTCGCCACGCCCACCCTGCTGATTTGCAAGAAGGGCCAGTCCGTCCCGTCGCTGCTGCGGGGCATCGACAAGGGGCAACTGCAGTCGGTGGTGGCCGGCGCGGGCTCGGTCACCCCTTCCGGCGGCTGCGCGGCGAACTGATCCGCGGCGGGCGGGGGGCCGTATCCGCGGGCCTGCTCGCCGAGGCGCACGCCCACGACTTCGGCTGGATTTGAGTAAGATTTTCTCGAGGCGCTTCGTTGGTCGTCGGTGGTGCGCGACGGCGGGCCGAGCCCTCGCGGTCCCGCCTCCAGCACCCAACGGCTCGCCTCATGACCTCCTTCGACTGGAACAACCCCTATCCGAGCACCCGCGTGCCGGTGTTCGCGCGCAACGTGGTGTCCACCTCGCACCCGCTGGCCGCGCAGGCCGGATTGCGCGTGCTGTGGCGGGGCGGCAACGCCATCGATGCGGCCATCGCGGCGGCGGCCGTGATCACGGTCGTGGAGCCCGTGTCCTGCGGATTGGGCAGCGATGCCTTCGCGCTGGTGTGGGACGGGGGGCGATTGCACGGCCTGAACGCCTCCGGCACCGCGCCGGCCGCCTGGAGCCTGGATTACTTCCGCAAACGCCACGGCGAGCAGGGAGGTCTGGCCCGGCATCCCATGCGCGGCTGGGACACGGTCACCGTGCCCGGGGTCATCGCCGGCTGGGAGGCCTTGCACGCCAAGTTCGGCTCGCTGCCTTTCGCCGACCTCCTGGCTCCCGCCATCGAGGTGGCCGAACGCGGCTACGCCGTCTCCCCCATCGTGGCCCGCAAGTGGCAGGCGGCGGTCGCCGAGTTGCGCGAGCAGCCCGGCTTCGCCCAGACCTTCCTGCCTCGCGGGCGCGCGCCGGAGGTGGGCGAGCACATGCGCCTGCCCGGGCACGCGCGCAGCCTGCGCATGCTGGCCGAGCAGGGGCCGCGCAGCTACTACGAGGGCGAGATCGCCGAGCGCATCGCCGCCTTCTCGCGCGACTGCGGCGGCGCCATGACCCTGGAGGATCTGCGGGGCTACCAGGCGCAGTGGGTGGAGCCCATCGCCAAGGACTACCGCGGCTACACGGTGCACGAGATCGGGCCCAACGGGCAGGGTATCGCCGCGCTGATCGCGCTGGGCATCCTCGGCCACTTCGACCTGGCCTCGCTGCCGCGCGACGGGGCGCAATCCCAGCACCTGCAGATCGAGGCCATGAAACTGGCCTTCGCCGACGTGTACCGCTACGTGGCCGACCCCCGCTCCATGGAGCTCAGCCCGGCCGAGATGCTCGACGACGCCTATCTGAAGTCCCGCGCGGCCCTGATCGACCCGAAGCGGGCGACGGCCTTCCGCTTCGGCATGCCGCGCGCCGGCGGCACCATCTACCTGAGCGCCGCGGACGAACACGGGCGCATGATCAGTTTCATCCAGTCCAACTACATGGGCTTCGGCTCGGGGGTGGTCGTCCCGGAGCTGGGCATCTCCCTGCAGAACCGCGGCTACGGCTTTTCGATGGATCCGGCATCCCCCAACGTGGTGGCGCCGGGCAAGCGTCCCTTCCACACCATCATTCCGGCCTTCCTCAGCCGCGACGTCCAGGGCAGCCGGCAGGCGGTGATGAGCTTCGGGGTCATGGGCGGGGACATGCAGCCGCAGGGGCACTTGCAGACCCTGGTGCGCATGCTGGACTACGGCCAGCAGCCGCAGGCCGCCTGCGACGCGCCGCGCTGGAAGGTCAACCGCGATTTCAGCATCGACGTGGAGTCCACGCTGGACGCCGCCTGCGTGCGCGAGCTGGTGGCACGCGGGCATGTCATCCAGTCCATCGAGGACAGCTACATGGATTTCGGCTCGGGCCAGTTCATCTGGCTCCTGGAACACGGCAACCCGGATCGCGGCTACGTGGCGGCCAGCGATTCCCGGCGCGACGGCCTCGCGGCCGGGTTCTGAACCATGAAACCCTCCGCGCACAGGACTTCGCGCCTGCTGACGGCGCTGGCCGTGGTCGTGGCCGTGCTTGCCGTGGGCAACCCGGGGCTGGATGAATTCGCGAACTATGCGAGCAGGCAGATCGAGCAGGCTCCCGGTGCGCTGGGCTTTTTCGCCGGCCTGCTGCCCGGGCTGACACGCTCGTACCTGCTGTCGAATACCCAGCGCAGCAACTTCGGCGTGTTCTCCATCTACCGCATCGATCCGGGCGACTCCCGCTCGGTGGCGGTGCTGGGCATCGCCTGGCATTTCCTGCCCCTGGGCCGTTCGCTGGCGGCGCCGGCCGACGATGCCCGGCCCTCGGGCGCGTCGGAGCCGCAGGGCCGATCCTCGGGCATCTGAAGCCCGCGCTCGCCCGCGCGGGGCCGGCTGTTCAGGCCGCCTGGGCGTAGAAATGCAGCTGGTCGCGCCCGGCTCCCTTGGCCTCGTACATCGCCTGGTCGGCGCAGCGCAGAAGTTCCCGGGTGCTCTGGGCGTCGCGGGGGCAGACGGCGATGCCGATGCTGGCCGACACGCAGACGACGGCGCCATCCGCCAGGGCGATCGGCGCGCGCAGGCGCTCGAGCAGGCGTTGCAGGGTGTCGCGCACGACCATCGCGTCGGGCAGGTGGGTGAGCACCACCACGAACTCGTCGCCACCCAGGCGCGCCACGATGTCGTTGCCCCGCACGCTTTCCTGCAGGCGTTCGGCGACCACCTCGAGCACATGGTCGCCGGCATCGTGGCCGTGGGCATCGTTGATGGGCTTGAACTTGTCCAGGTCGATGAAACACACGGCCAGCTCATTGTCCAGGCGCCGCCGCGCCGCCAGCTCGCGCTCGAGCAATTGCAGCAGCAGCGCGCGGTTGGGCAGGCCCGTCAGGGTGTCGTGGTAGGCCATCGCCTCGATGCGCTGCTCGCGGGCCTTCAAGGCGGTGATGTCCAGCATCATCCACAGGGATTCGTCGCGTTCCGCCGCGAGCATGGTTCCGCTGATGTCCACCCACATGGTTTCGCCCGACTTCTTCACCATGCGCGCCTGGGCCCGATAGGTGCCACCTGACTGCAGCACCTGGTAGGCCTCGCGTCCCAGCGCCA
Organism: Thiomonas sp.; assembly: GCA_027451915.1. Classification (GTDB taxonomy): domain Bacteria; phylum Pseudomonadota; class Gammaproteobacteria; order Burkholderiales; family Burkholderiaceae_C; genus Thiomonas_A. The sequence goes on from DAIDHU010000025.1 coordinate 15,452, forward strand.
GGTAGGAGGCGGCGTCGGGATACAGGATGCGAGAGGACTTTCCGAGCAGCTCGCCGGGCGCGTAGCCGAACATGCGCTCGAAGGCCGGGTTGGCCCAGACGGTTTCGCGCTTGCGGACCTTGATGATGCCCAGCAGGTCGCTGTGCAGCATGGCATGCTGCTCGCGCACCACGCCCTCGAGCACCTGGCGTGCCTCGGTCAGCTCGCTGACGTCGCGCCCCACGCTCTGCACCTCGAGCAGACGCTGCGCCGGGTCGTGAAAGGCGTGGTCGACGAAATCGATCCAGTGCACCTCGCCATCCACGTCGAGCACGCGGCAGTCGAAGCGCACGCTGGGCCTGGCGGGGCTCAGGCACGCCAGGCGCTCGAGCACCCCGGGGAGGTCATCCGGATGCACGCGCTGGCGCCAGATTCCCGGATGCCCCGGCTGGGCGGCCTCTCCGAACAGGCGCTGCGCCGTGTCGTTGGCGAACAGTACGCGGCCCTGGTCGTCGAAGCGCAGCACGACGTCGCTCTGGTCGTTGACCATGGCCCTCCAGCGCGCGTCGCTCAGCTCCACCCGAGCCAGCGCCTCGCCCAGGCGCCGGTTGTCGCTCTGCCAGCTGCGCATGACCAGGGCGATCACCAGCGAGGAAACCACGAAGGACAGCGCAACCAGCGCCGAGGTGGGAGTGAGGGTCCAGGACCAGTAGGGGGGGTAGAAGATATACAGGCCGGTTGCCGCGCTCAGAATGAGCACCCACAGGCCGGGCCCCGTGTCACATAGATAAAAGACAAGGACAACCGCTGGATAGAACGTGAAAAATCCAGCGCGCTGGTCGACAGGCAGGAGTACGAGACGCAGCGCGAGGGCGGCGAGGAATATCGCGCTCGCCGTCGCATAGCGGATCGGCGCGGCGCGCTCGACGAGGCGTAGACGTCGCAAGGGCATGGTGGCGGGATGCGGGCCCGGGCGGCCGCGCGCGTTGCCATGTTGCCACGAGCGTACCCGCAAACCCATTCGGGATTGCGCGCTGGCGTCCTCGCCCCCAGTGCACGCGTGCCCGGCGGCATCGCGCCCGCTTGCATGGGCATGCCCTGGGCCAGGGCCGCGCGGCGACGGGAAGGACCGATCACGCGGCGCGCAGCCATTGCTCCGTCTGTGCCGCGCTCAGCGGCCTGCCGTACCACCAGCCCTGCGCGAAATCGCAGCCCAGCTCCTGTGTGATGGCGGCCTGGGTGGTCTGCTCCACCCCCTCGGCGACCACTTGCATGCGCAGGCGATGGGCCATGCCGACCATGGACCCGGCGATGGTGCGATGGCGCTCGCTGGCCACCAGGGCCTGGGTGAGCGAGCGATCGAGTTTGAGGGCGTGCACGGGCAGCTGGCCGAGCATGGCCAGTTTGGAGTAGCCCACGCCGAAGTCGTCCAACGCGATGCGCACGCCGGCATCGGCCAGCAGGCGAAGCTGCCCGGCCACCGCCTCGGGGTGGCGCAGCATGACCCGTTCGGTGATTTCCACCGTGAGCGCATCCGCGGGCAGTTCCAGCTCCCGCAGGTGCTGCAGCCACAGCTGCATGGTCGCGCGCGAGCCCAGTTGCAGGGGCGAGACATTGACCCCCACGCGCACGGCGCGGCCGCTGCAGGCGCGCAGGCGCCTGCAATCGGCCGCGGCGGTGCGCAACACCCAGTCCCCGATCTCCAGGATCAGTCCGCTGTGCTCGGCCAGGGCGATGAACCGTTCCGGGGCGACCTCGCCGAGCAGGGGGTGGTGCCAGCGCAGCAGGGCCTCGAAATCCGGCGCGCCGGCTCCACGCAGGCTGTGGATGGGCTGGTAGGCCAGGCGCAGCTGGCCCCGGTGCGCCGCGTGGCGCAGCTCATCCACCAGCTGACGCTGGCCGCCGCGCGCCGGGCGCGGGGCCCGGCGGCGCGGTGTCGCGCCGGTCGAGGCGGCCGAAGCCGTCATCAATGGTCGCCTTGCTGCGAGCCGTCGGTGCCGTCGTTGTGGCTGGACTCGGACAGCTGGGTCATGAAGCCGTCCTGCAGGTTCAGCACCACGTTGCCGCCGCTGCTGGAGGACACCACCGCGGCGTGGGTTCCCATCACGTAGTAGGCGGTGCCCGAATAGGTGGTCGAGGTGGAGGTGGCGCTGTTGCTCACCGTCAGGTTCAGCGCCGGGGCCTCCAGGATGAAGGGCGCCGCCGGGCTGGCCGCCTCGCTCCAGGTGATGGTGCTGCTCGGGGTGCCGGTGCCCTGGGTCAGGGTGTCGACCAGCGGCATGCTGAAACTGTGGCCCTCGCCGTCGTCACCGGACACGGCGTTGAAGCTGGCCAGGGTCATGGTCCAGCCGTTGCTGCTGGGGGTCACGCAGGCGCCCAGGCTGCCCACGGAATCCTCATGTGCCACGGCCGACAGACCGTCGAGATCAAAGCGCAGCGGGTACTGGCCGGTGCTGCAGCGCGCGCCCGCGTCCTCCGAGGCGTGCGGCGTGAAGCCGTTCCAGGCCGGAACCGCGGTGGCCGGCGCCAGCGCGGCGGAGAAGCTGGCCAGCAACTGGCTGCCGGTGTTGACCCCGCCGCCCTGGATCACATAGGCCTGCTGGCTGGACAGGTTGGTGGGCAGGGAGGCGATCTTGGCGCGCACCAGGTAGGAGCGACCCGAGCCGTCGGTCAGTTTCAGGGTCAGCAGATTGCCGACCAGGGTGCCCGAGACCTTCGAGTCGGTGGAGCTGACATTGCCCGATGCGTCGATGGTGACGCTGGGGTCGACCACCACTTCGGCGGGGTTGGGGGTGCCGGTGGTGCTCACCGAGCCGCTGCCGGTGTTGACGTTCCAGTTCACCGGGGTTTCCGCCACCAGGGCCTGCAGCTGGTAGGTGCCGGGCACCACGCTTTGCACATTGGCGTCGATCACGTCGCCCAGGTCGAGCTCGGGCGCGAAGTCGGGGTCGGCCAGGATGGCCACCTGCAGCGCCGGCAGCGCCTGCGCGCAGGTGCCGCCGAGCACGGCGGCGGCCGTGGCCAGGGTGGTGGAGGCGCTGGCGCTGGAGCTCAGCGTGGCGCTGGAGGCGATCAGGCGCGCCAGGTCGTTGGTCGAGCTGACACTGGCCTGGGGCGTGCAGTAGTTGTCGCCCACGGCCTTCACGGCGGCGGCGATGGCCAGGATGTCGTTGCGGTAGGTGGCGATGGTGCTGGCGTAGGTGGCCGGGCCCAGCGTGGAGTAGCTGCCGGCGTGGGTCTGGGCGTACACGGCCAGCGCGGCCGTGCTCACCGGGCTGATGTCCAGGTCGGGCAGGTTGATGGTGCTCAGCGTGCCGATGGTGGCCAGCACGTCGGATTGGCCGAGGTAGCTGCTGAGCTCCAGCGGGGTGGAGCCGGCGCTGCGGCCCACCGCGGCGGCATTGGCGAAGATGGGCACGCTGCCGCTGGGCAGGGTCACGCTGAGGGTGAAGGAGCCCTGGGAGTTGGCCGTGGCCGTGCCGATGGTGGTGCCGCCGTCGGCCAGCGGAGCGCCCGAGGTGATGGTGATGGCCGCGCCGGGCAGCGGCGCGTCGATGGCGGCGCCGCTGAGGGAAATGCCCCCGGGACCGGATCCCCCGCCCCCGCCGCCGCCGCAGGCGGCCAGGGCCAGCGCGACCGCCGCCGCCGCGGGCAGCATCGCAAAACGCAGATGACGGGAGGAAAGTCGCTTGTGCATGGTGATGCTCCTGGTGATCGCTTGCGCGGGACGAGACCCCGCCTGGGGGCAGGTCGGCACGGTGGGCCGTTTCGTGCATGCAATCATAAATGGGAAAAATTCCCAGTCAATGCCTTTTGCGCTAGAATCGAACCCGTGTCGGCAGCTTCGGCCGCGCCTGCAGCCATGCCATGGGACGTTCCACCACGCCTTTGCCTTCGAGTTCGCCAGCCAAGCCGCAACCCGCGCAGGAGACGCTGGAGGCCTGGGTGCGCGTGCAGCAGCCGCTGTGCCGGCTGCTGCTCGATGCCGGCATCGACTACAAGCAGGCGGTGCTGGCGCTCAGGCAGGTGTTCCTGCGCCAGGCCCGGGAGCTGATGGCCAGCCGGGGCGTGCCCGATACCGATTCCGCCCTGAGCGTGATCTCCGTCGTGCACCGCAAGGAGGTGCATGCCTGGCGCAACGACCCGGCCGCGCACGGCCGCGCGCAGGCGCCCATGTCCACGAGCTCGCAGGTGCTGGCGCGCTGGGCGGTGTCGGCCGGCTACCACGACCGCGCGCGCCGCCCCAAGGCGATCCCCCGCCTGGGCCCGGCGCCTTCCTTCGAGTCGCTGGTGCGCTCCTGCACCAGCGACGTGCATCCCTTCAGCGTGCTGCAGGACATGGTGCGCATCGGCCTGGTGGAAATGGCCGTGCGCAAGGGCGTGGAGTACGTGGTTCCGCGCAACGACGTGTTCGTGCCTTCGGGTGAGCCGGCGCAGTTGCTCGAGCTCTTCGGCATGAACCTGGGCGACCACGCGTCGACCGCGGTGCGCAACCTGGGGGGCGAGGCGCCGCGCCTGGAGCAAAGCGTGTTCGCCGACGGGCTCAGCGAGGAATCGCTGCAACGTCTGGGCGAGTTGTCGCGCGAGCTCTGGGCGAGGGCGCGCGAGGCGATGATCGCCGAGGCCATCCGCTGCCTGGAGTCGGACGCCGCGCAGCCCGGCGCCACCGGGCGCATGCGCTTCGGAGCCTATTACTGGAGCGAGGACCAGGAGCGCGCACCCGCCGTGGCGGCCGCGCCCGAAGCCCCGCGCGCGAGGCGCGCCGCGGCCGCGAAGCGGCGCGCGGTCCCGCCCCGAACCCCATCTTCCGAGGATCCGTCGTGAGCCATACCCTGTCGGACAAACTACGTCGGGCGGCGCTGGCCGCGGCCGCGGCGTGCTGCGTGGCGGCGCTGGCCGCCTGCGGCGGAGGCGCCGCCGCCGTGGCGCTGGTGGGCGGGGGCGTGGGCACCGGGGGCACCGGCATCGCCTTCGGCACCGTGATCGGCCTGGGCAGCGTGATCGTGGACGGCCAGAGCTACAGCAGCGCCACGCCCACCTACTACGCGCCCACCTCCACCAGCGAGTCGGCGCAGGCCACCTCCGAGGCCTTGGAGCTCGGAGCGCACGTGGATCTGAGCCTCGGCGCCAACGACCAGCCCGCCACGGCCACGGTGCAGCCGGAGCTGCAGGGCATGGCGCAGCTGAATAACGGCACGCTGACCGTCAACGGCATGCGCGTGGTGGTGAACTCGGATCCGTCGCGGGGCCCGCAGACCCTGTACTCGGGCCTGACCGGCCTGTCGAACCTGTCGGGCGGAACGACCCGGGTCGAGGTGCATGGCGCCTACGGCATCGATGCTTCCGGCCCCTACCTGTGGGCCACGCTGATCGAGCAGGTGCCCGGCGACAGCCCGGTCACCCGCCTGGTCGGCAGGGTCACGGCGGTGAGCGCCTCCTCGCTGACCCTGGACACCAGCGCCACGCCCATTCCCCTGGGTGCCAACACCCAGGTGCTGCTTCCGGCAGGCGCATCGCTCGCGCCCGGTCAACTGGTGTATGCCTGGAACAACGAGTCCAGCTGGGTGCTGCGCGTGGTCGGCACCGGCAGTTTCACGGGCAGCATGCAGGTATCCGGACTGGCCTATGACGTGACCGGGACCACATGCACGGTGTCGGGCATCCCGGTGGACTTCTCCGCCCTGGGCTCGCAGGCGGCGCCGGCGCAGGGCCAGTACGTGGTGGCCAGCGGCCAGGCCGACGGCCACGGCACCTTGAAGGCGCAGCAGCTCGGCGGCTATTCCTCGACCAGCCCCGCGGTGTTCGAGTTGCACGGCACCATCACCGGATTCGTGAACTCGTCCAGTTTCCTGGTGCGCGGGACTCCGGTGAACGCGGCGGGGGCCCGTTTCCTGACCGGGTCGGCCGATCAGCTGGGCAACGGCGTGTACGTGGACATCTCCGGCCAGGTGTCCACCACCTCGGGCAATGTGATCGCCGCGCAGACCGTCAACGTGGATTCGGCCCCCCCGGTGGGCAGCACGGTGGACATGCAGGGCACGGTGCAGAGCGTCAACTCCGCGGGCACCCAGTTCGTGCTGAACTGGCAGTTGCAGAACTCCACCACCCCGGTCAGCGTCAGCCTGGCGTCCAACCGCGCCTTCAACCATGGCGACGACACGAACCTGGTGCCGGGGACCGTGGTGTCCATCGAGGGCACGCTCACCAGCCCGACCAGCGTGGATGCCTATACGGTGAACTTCGGCTCCGGCGGTCCGGCCGGCGCGCTGAGCGCGTCCGGGCGGGTGTACCAGTGGAGCCTGAGTTCGTCGGTGACCACGACGTCCACCACCGCCGCCCAGAGTTCCACCTTCATGCTGGAGGGCAACCAGCTGACCATTCCCGCGGGCCTGGTGATTCCGGCCGGTTTCGGCGACGGCGCGGATGTCGAGGTGAGTTTCAGCGCCTCGGGCAACATCGTGCAGAGCCTGGCCATCGACAACTGAACGTGTCGGCAGGTCTCGACCCCTGGGCGCAGTGGCTGCTGCGCGACCGCGGCGGCGCGAATGCGCAGTACGAGGCGCGCATCGAGGCGCGGGTGTCCCGCTTCGTGGATCAGGTGCTCGACGCCCTCGAGCCCGCGGCGCCGCGGCAGCTGCTCGATTTCGGCTGCGGAAGCGGTGCGCTGGGCCTGCGGGCCCTGCAGCGCTGGCCGCATGCGCAGGTGGTGTTCGCCGATCCCTCGCCCGCGCTGCTGGCCGTGGCCGGCGAGAGCGCGCGCTCGATGGGCGCGCAGGCGCGCGTTCGCCTGCTCGCGCTCGACGCGGAGCCATCGCGCGGCGTCGGCGGGCCGCATCCCCCCGGCGGGTCCGCGGCCCGCGTCCTGCCGCAGCCGGATCGGTCGGCCGGGGATCGCGAGGTCCTGCGCGAGCTCGGCGATGGCGTGTGCGACGCCGTGGCCACGCGCTCGGCGCTGGCCTACGTGGCCGACAAGCCCGCCATGCTCGGGGAGTTCCTCAGGGTGCTGCGCCCGGGAGGCCTGCTCTCGCTGGGCGAGCCGGTATTCCGCGACGACGCGCTGGCCGCCTGCGCGCAGCGCCGCGCCCTGGAGGACGTCGCGCCGCCCGCCGGGGTCGCCTCGCGGCAGCCACGGTTGCTGGAACTGCTGCAGCGCTGGCGCTCGCAGCAGTTCCCCGACACCGAGCAGGAACTGGCACGCAGCCCCTACTGCAATTTTTCCGAGCGCGAGTTGTTCGCCTGGGCCCTGCAGGCGGGCTTCACGCAGGTGCACGTGGAGCTGCATATCGACGCCGGCCCCAGCCTGGCGCCCGACTGGGACAGCTTCAGCCGCCACACCCCGCATCCCTTCGCGCGCTCGCTGCGCGAGGTGCTCGACCACGACTTCACGCCCGAGGAGCGCGCGCTCCTGGAAGGCGTGCTGCGCGAGAACTGGGAGCGCGGCGCCATGGTCTCGGTGGAACGCATGGCCTACGTGCGCGCAGTGCGAAGCGAGTGAGTGTGCTGTCCCGAGACCGTCCCCGGGCGCGGATCTCAGGCGGCCAGTCCCAGGTCCAGAAGGCGCAGGCCTTGCTCGATTTCCGCGGCCGTGCTGTCCAGGCGCGGCATGAAGCGCAGGCAATGCGGGCGCGCGGCGTTGAGCAGCAGCCCGAGCTCGCGGCAGCGCTCCACCACGGCGGCGGCGCCGTCGTGGCCCAGCTCCAGGGCCCACAGCAGCCCCTCGCCGCGCACCTCCCCCAAACCGCGGCGCGCCGAGAGTTCACGCAGGCCCCGGCCCAGCTGCTGTCCGCGCTCGCGAACCTCCGCCAGGAATTCCGGCCGGGCCAGGTGCTCCAGCACGGCCAGCGCGACCGCGCACATCAGCGGATTGCCGGCATAGGTTCCGCCCTGGTCGCCATGCTCGAACACGCTGCAATGCGCCTTGGCCAGCAGCGCCGAGATGGGCACCCCGCCGCCCAGGCCCTTGCCCAGGGTCATCACGTCGGGTTCGACCCCGAAGTGCTGGAAGGCGAACAGCTCGCCCAGGCGCGCGCATCCGGTCTGCACCTCGTCGAACATGAGCAGCAGGCCGCGTTCGTCGCACAGCCGGCGCAGCGCGCGCAGGAATTCGGGCGTGGCCGGGCGCACCCCCGCCTCGCCCTGCACCGGCTCCAGCAGGATGGCCACGCTGCGCGGGCCCAGCACGGCCAGCACCGAGTCCAGATCGTTGAGCCGGGCCTTGGCGAAGCCGGGCACATTCGGCGGGAACAGTGCATCCCAGCCGGCCTTGCCGCTGGCGGCCATGGTGGCCAGGTTGCGTCCGTGAAAGGCGTCGGAGAAGCTGATGATCTCGTAGGCGCCGCCGCGTGCCACGCGCCCCCATTTGCGCGCCAGCTTGATCGCGCCCTCGTTGGCCTCCGCGCCGGTGCTGCCGAAGAACACCTGGTCGAAGCCGCTGAGTTCGCACAGCCTGCTGGCGAGTTGCAGCGCCGGCAGGTTGTACAGCGCCGGGCTGGGGGTGAGCAGGCGGCCGGACTGCTCCAGCAAAGCGCGGCGGATCAACTCCGGGCTGTGGCCCAGGGAGTTCACGGCCCAGCCCTGCAGCCAGTCCAGGTAGCGGCGTCCGCGATCGTCCCACAGCCAGGCGCCCTGGCCACGCACGAAAATGCTGGCCGGACGCGGGGTCACCGGCATGAGGTGCTGGAACTGCGCGTCGGGGGCAAGGGTCGTGGTCATGGCGGGGTCCTGGGAGGCTGCAGGGCACAAACAAAAAGGCCACGGGGGTCAGCCGTGGCCTTGCGGAACAACGCGATTCGAAGGGGACTTCAGGTCTTCATCGTTTCGGTCTCACGCGCAGCACACGGCGACGAGCGGCGGGCTCGTGCGGCTCGTGCAGCGAAGGTGGGACGAAGGGCGCGTTGCATGGCGGTCGATCCTACAACGAAACCTCGCCAGGGGTGGGAGAATATTCCTTCAACCTGAGGAGATTTCCTTGAACACCTGTCTGCTGTTGATCGATGCGCAGGAATCCTTTCGCCAGCGGCCCTATTTCTCGGCGGCGCGCTACGCGCCATGGCTGGCCGCGCAGAACGCCTTGATCGAGGGCTGCGTGGCGCGCGGCGTGCCCATCGTGCGGGTACTGCATTGCGACGGCCCCGAGCGCGTGGACAACCCCTTCTCGCGCGCCTCGGGCCAGGTGCGTGCGCTGGCCGAACTGGCCCAGTACACGCCGGCCGCCGAGTTCGTGAAAACGCGCCACAGCGCGCTGGTCGGGACCGGGCTGGACGTGTGGCTGATCCGCCACGGCGTGCGCCGCCTGATGGTCAGCGGCATCCGCACCGAACAGTGCTGCGAGACCACCACGCGCCATGCCTCCGACCTGGGCTGGGAGGTGGATTTCGTGCTGGAGGCCACGCTGACCTTCGACATGCCCGAGCCCGACGGCCGCGTGCTGGCGGCCGACGACATCCTGCGCCGCACCGCCACGGTGCTGCGCGATCGATTCGCGCAAATCTGCGACGTGCAGCAGGCGCTGGCGCGAGCCTGAACGCAGGCCCGGGGGCCGGCCGGCAGGCCCGGGCCCTCGCGCCAGTCCACGCAGGCGGCGCGCACAGTGCGGGCTTCAGGCCCGCGGGCTCCCGTCCACCCAGGCCAGCAGGGCCTCGCTCACGGCCTGCGGCTGCTCCATGGTCACCATGTGGCCGCTGTGCTCGAAAGCCACCAGTTCCGAGCCCGGTACCAGCGCCTGCATTTCTTCGTGGCGCGCCAGCGGGCTCCAGGCATCGTCGCGCCCGCAGCCCAGCAGCAGCGGGCAGCGCAGGGTGGAGAGCAGCGGCCGGGCATCGGGGCGGCCGAGCAGCGCGCGGATCTGGGCCTCGTACACCGCGGGCGTCTTGCGCTCCAGCATGTCCAGGATGGACTCGAACACCGGGCCGTCCCAGCGCGAGGGATGCACCATGCCGCGCGCCCACTCGCGTCCCATCGCGCGCATGCCGCGCTCGCGCGCGATGCCCAGCAATTCCATGCGCCGGGCGCGCTCGCGCTCACCGGCCTCGCCCGCGGGAAGGGGGTCGATGCCGGTATCCAGCAGGGCCAGGCGCTGCACGCGCCGAGGAGCCAGGCGCAGGACCTCCAGGGCCACGCGGGCGCCCATCGAATGCCCGGCCAGGGCGAAGCGCTCGGCCGGCGCGGCGTCGAGCACGCCGCGCGCCATGGCCTGCAGGGAATCGATCTCCCCGTAGGAGGGCACGTGGCAGGCCACGCCATGGGCCTGCAGGGCCTGGACCTGCGCGGCCCACACGGCCTCGTCGCACAGCAGGCCGGGCAACAGGATGCAGTGGGTATTCATGATGCATGGCCTCCGGTTCGTACCCGGGCTCACCCGAGCCCAGGCGGATGGTACTTCGCCCGGCCGGGGCCTCGGGAGGCGGGATTCGCGTCCCGGAGCCTTGGTGCAAAACATTCCAGAACAGCTATGATTCCACCCTTGTTGCATTCCATATCACAATCTTGAGCGGCCCGACGCCGCCCAGCGCGGTCATGACGTCCAGTTCGAATCCCACCCATTCCTCCGTTCCCGTTTCGCCCTCGCTGGAGCCGCTGGCGGCCGGCGCGCACATCGGCAGCGACCCTGGCGGGGTGGGCTCGCGCACCCTGTACATGCTGGGCCTGGCGATCCTGGTCGGCGCGGCCGCGGTGCCTGTGGCCAAGGTGCTGCTGCTGCTCATCGGGCTGATCACCCACCTGAGTTTCCAGGGGCGCTGGGACTGGAGCATGGGGGCGCCCGGGCACAACCACCTGGGCGCCTGGGTGATCGCGGTGCCCGTACTCGGCTCGGTGATCGTGGGGCTCATGGCGCGCTACGGCTCACCGGCCATTCGCGGCCACGGCATTCCCGAGGCCATGGAGCAGATCCTGCTCAACCGCAGCCGCATCTCGGCGCGGGTGCTGTGGCTCAAGCCGCTGTCGGCGGCGATTTCCATCGGCACCGGAGGCCCCTTCGGTGCGGAAGGGCCCATCATCGCCACCGGCGGCGCGCTGGGTTCGCTGGTCGGCCAGTGGCTGCACATCACCCCGGACGAGCGCAAGACCCTGCTGGCGGCCGGGGCCGCGGCGGGCATGACGGCGGTGTTCGGCACCCCGGTTTCCGCGGTGCTGCTGGCGGTGGAGCTGTTGTTGTTCGAGTTCCGGCCCGCGTCCCTGTTGCCGGTGATCGGCGCCTGCGCGGCGGCCGCCGGGCTGCGCGTGGAGCTGCTGGGCAGCCAGCCTTTTTTCGCCATGCCGGCGCTGCCATGGCCGCAGCCGGGGGCGCTGCTGGCCAGCGTGGCGCTGGGCATCGTGGTGGGCCTGGCCGCGGTGGTGGTCACGCGCGCGCTTTACGCCATCGAAGACGGTTTCGACCACCTGCCCGTGCACTGGATGTGGTGGCCGGCCCTGGGGGCGCTGGCGGTGGGCCTGATCGGCTGGTGGCAGCCCCGCACCCTGGGCGTGGGCTACGACAACATCACCGACGCGCTCAGCGGCAGCCTGGGGCTGGGTGCGCTGCTGGTGCTCGGGGCGGCCAAGCTGGTGTCATGGTCCATCGCGCTGGGAAGCGGAACCTCCGGCGGCACCCTGGCGCCCTTGATGACCGTCGGCGCCTGCCTCGGCGCCGTGCTGGGCCACGCCGTGGCCACGGCCTTTCCGGGCCTCGGGCTCGACCCGCGCCTGGCGGCGCTGATCGGCATGGCCGCGATGTTCGCCGGCGCCTCGCGTGCCTTGTTCACCTCGGTGGTGTTCGCGCTGGAGGCCACCTGGCAGACCTCGGGCCTGCTGGCGCTGCTGATCGGCTGCGCCAGCGCCTACATGGTGTCGGGGCTGCTCATGCGCGAGACCATCATGACCGAGAAAATCGCGCGCCGCGGCGTGCGCGTACCCAGCGCCTACCAGGCCGACCCCTTCGCCCAGGCGCGGGTGGCGGATCACGCGAGCATGCAGCCGGTCAGCCTGCGCG
>DAIDHU010000026.1 GCA_027451915.1 Thiomonas sp.
GAGCCGCCACGCCGCCGTCTCGCGGCACGCAGGCCGCAGCCGCGGGCGGCGCGGCCTCGGAGGCACCGGACACGACCATCCGGGTCGATTCGGCCCGGCTGGACCAGGCCATGAACCAGGTCGGCGAACTCGTGCTGCTGCGCAACCGGCTGTCCGCCGCGGTCTCGCGCCTGGGAGCCTCCGACGAGACCCTGGCCCGTCTGGCGCGCGAGACCGACCTGGCCGTCAACGACCTGCAGAACACCGTGATGCGCCTGCGCATGCAGCCCTGCAAGCGCCTGTTCCAGAGCCTGCCCCGCGTGGTGCGCGACGCCAGCCGCAGCCTGGGCAAGAAGGTGCGCCTGGAACTCAGCGGGGAGGACGTGGAGATCGACAAGACGGTGATCGACGCGCTGTCGGGTCCGCTGATCCACCTGGTGCGCAACGCCCTGGACCACGGCCTGGAACCCCCCGAGCAGCGCGCGCAGGCGGGCAAGCCCGAGGAAGGCGTGCTGCGCGTGCAGGCGGTGCACCTGGGGGACAAGGTGCAGATCCACGTCAGCGATGACGGGCGCGGCATGGACGGCCACCGCATCGTGCAATCGGCGCTGTCCAAGGGGCTGATCACCGAGTCGGACGCGGCCCGCCTGTCCGAACGCGAGATGCTCGACCTGATCTTCCTGCCGGGCTTTTCCACCAAGGAGCAGGTCAGCGAACTCTCCGGCCGCGGCGTGGGCATGGACGTCGTGCGCTCGGCCGTGCAGGGCCTGCGCGGGCGGGTGGACATCAGCACCCGTCCCAACCAGGGAACCCAGCTGTCCCTCGAACTGCCCCTGACCCTGGCGGTGCTGCCGGTGCTGTACTTCAAGCTGCGCCGCGAGACCTACGCGCTGCCCGTGTCGGTGGTGGACAACCTGATGGAGATCGACCCCGAGCAGGTGCACAGCATCTCCGGGCGCCTGATGGCGCAGGTCGGCCAGGATCGCATCGTGCCCTTCATCGACCTGGGCCTGCAATTGCAGGGCGTGGAGCTGCGCGTGGGCCACGACCCCTGCGAAGGCATTCTCACCGAGCACGGCCTGCTGGTCGTGTCCGAAGCGCTGGGCACGGAGGACTCGGTGGTCAAGCCTCTGGACATCTCCTCCCAGACCTCCTGGTACCAGGGCGCCACCATCTCCGGCGGCGGCGACGTGGTGCTGATCCTGGACATCGCCGCGCTGACGCGTGCCATGCGCGCGCCGCAGGCGGCCTGAATCGAGCATGCGATGAGCACGAACCCCGATTCTCCCGTCGAGCACGCCGCGCCGGACGGCATGGCGTTGGAGCACATGCCGGTGGAGCGCATGCGCGACAGTTTCCTCGGCGTGGCCGACGCCACCTTCGCGTTCCAGGGCCAGCTGCAACGTCGGCTGCGCGAAATCGACCGCAAGGCGCTGAACGCGCAGGTGCTGGTCAAGCGCCACGGCAAGGACCTCGCCGGCTACGGCGTGGTCGCCCAGTCCTTTCGCGAAGGCGCGCAGCAGCTGCAGGACGCGGCCGCCAACGTTCAGCACGCCATCCACCCGCTGATGCTGGGCTTCATGCAGACCCTGCGCGACACCAACCACGTCGACAAGCTGCTGAGCCTGCCGGCACAGCTGCGACGCCATGCGCCGGCGCTGGAACAGACCATCCAGCGCCATCGCGTGGATTTCGAGCTGCGCGCCGAGCAGAGCCGGCATGCCGGCAAGCGCCTGCGCCAGGCGCTGACGCGTTTCGAGAACGTGGTTTCCGAACTGGAGTACGTGGTGGTCAACGGCCGCATCGAGGCCGCGCTCAAGGGCGACGCACGCGCGCAGCTGGCGCAGGTGTCGTCCGACATGGACAACGCGGTGGCGCAGGTACGCGATCTGCTGCGCCAGTATGTCGAACACATCGAGAAGGTTCTGCCGTGAAAGCGCACAAGTTCTACTCCGAGGGGTCGCACCACTGGTACGTCATCTACGACCAGGACGAGACGCGGGTCATCGACTCGAACGTCTATGCCTGCCAGGTCGACGGGCACACGCTGCTGTGCGATCCCGGTGGATTCGAGGTGTTCCCGCAGGTGTTCGCCTCCCTGGTGGACGTGCTGCCGCCGTCCAGCGTCGAACAGGCCTTCGTGAGCCACCAGGACCCCGACATCGCCTCCAGCCTGCCGCTGTGGAACGCCTGCAACAAGGGCATCACCTGGCACACCTCGCGCCTGTGGGTGGGCTTCATCCGGCATTACGGCGCGCTGGACGCCACCATCCAGGGAATTCCCGACGATGGCGGCGAACTCACGCTGGGCTCGGCGCGCCTGCAGGCGATCCCCGCGCACTACCTGCATTCCTCGGCCAATTTCCATCTGTACGATCCGCAGGCCAAGGTGCTGTACAGCGGGGACGTGGGCGCGGCGCTGCTGGCTCCGGGCCATGACGCCTTCGTGGATCGCCGCGAGGTGGACTCCGCCAAGGCCTTCGACGAGCACATCCGCCATGCCGAGTATTTCCACAAGCGCTGGATGCCCAGCAACGAGGCCAAGCGTGACTGGTGCGAGCGCGTGTCAAGGATGGATATCGACTTTCTGTGTCCGCAGCACGGCGCCATCTACAGCGGCGCCAACGTGAAGCGATTCATCGACTGGTTCGCCGCGCTCGACGTCGGCTCGGCCGTGCACTCCCGCTGATTTGCCATGAACGCATCGAATCCGGGCGACATGCCCCCGCAGGATCCGGCCGCCGAACCGGTTGAGCCGCCCACCGCCGACGCCTCGCCTGGCGCCGCGCCGGAGGCCGCCGAACTCGGCGCCCTGCTCGACGAGGCGCCCCAGGCCTCCCCGGCGCCAGCGCCAGGCGCGCCGGCCGCCGGCGCCGAGCCCGCCGCTCCGGCCTTCGGCGGCGGCGCGCAGGCAGGCCTGCTCGCCCGCCTGAAATCCGATCGCGAGAGCGTGCTCGCGGCCGTGCTGAGCCTGTTGCAGGACGGGCAGGACCATGCGCTGCGCAACCTCAGCCTGATCGACGGCGCCGCGTGGGCGCAGCGTTTCGGGGATCTGCGCTCGGCGCTGGAAGGCGCGGCCTCGGGCAAGCTGCGCGAGGCCCACGAACGCCTCGGCGCGGCCGAGGCAGGCGCGAACTCCTGCGCGCGCGCCTTCGAGTCCGCGGCCCAGCGCCTGCGCGATGACGAGACGGCGGGGGCGCAGGCGGCGCAGGCCGCGCAGCGCGCGCTGCAGGCCTGCGCGCTGCTGCAGACGCGCGCCGGCGAAGGCGCGCAGGCCGTGGGCCGCAGCGGCGACGCGCTGCTCAGCGTCGAGACCGAGGCGCGCGAGGTCAGCGGTTTCATCGGCAGCACGCAGGGCAAGCTCGCCTCCTTTGTCGAGTCCGTGAACACGGTCGAACAACTCACGGCCGGCATCCAGGAAGTGGCCAGTCAGACCAATCTGCTGGCGCTGAACGCCGCCATCGAGGCGGCGCGCGCCGGCGAGGCCGGGCGCGGCTTCGCGGTCGTGGCCGACGAGGTGCGCAACCTGGCGCGCAAGACGGCATCGATCACCGGGCGCATCGAGGACCTGACCCTGGTCATCCGCGAGAACTCGGGCAGCCTGGGTCGCGACATGCAGACCGCCGTGCAGCAGGTCGAGCGCCTGTCCACGCTGCTGGCCCACGCGCAGGGCGCGGTGGGCGATGCGCGGCGGGCGCTGCAGGCCACCGTCGACACCGCCGAGGCCCAGGCGGCCGGCCTGGCCCAGCTGGACCTGCAGGCGCAGCAGCGCCATGCGAGCGAGCAGGCGGCTCAGGCCGCGCTGTCCGAGATTTCGGGCCTGCTGCAGCGTCTGACCCACGATCTGGAGCAGGCGCGCCGCGACCTGCCCACGGCCTGATCCCCACGGAGAATCCAACATGACCAGTGTGCTGCAGGAAGTCGACGAGCGTTCCCGCCTGGCCGGTACCAACAAGTTCGAATTGCTGCTGTTCCGGCTCGGGCAGGACCCCGGCGGACGCCGCGAGATCTTCGGCATCAACGTGTTCAAGGTCCGCGAGGCCCTGGTGATGCCCACCGTCACCGCCATGCCGGGAGCGCCCCAGCATGTGCTGGGAGTGGCCAACATCCGCGGCCAGATCGTGCCTGTGATCGACCTGCCGGCGGTGGTGGGATGCAAGCCCAAGGGCCTGAGCATACTCATCGTCACCGAGTATGAGCGCTCGGTGCAGGGTTTCGCGGTGGAGGAAGTCGAGGAGATCACGCGTCTGGAATGGAGCCGCGTGCTGTCGGCCGAAGCCAACGCCGTCGGCGGCATGGTCACCAGCATCGCCCGCCTGGACACCGAAACCGACAAGAGTCGCCTGGCCCTGGTGCTCGACGTGGAGAAGGTGCTGCGCGACGTCCTGCCCTCGCGCGTGGCCGATGTCGACGCCGCCCGCGTGGGTGCGCGCCTGGACCTGCCGCCCGGCGCGGTGGTGCTGGCGGCCGACGATTCCTTCGTCGCGCGCAGCCAGATCGAAAAGGTGCTGCAGGCGCTGAACGCTCCCTACATCATGACCAAGACCGGCAAGGAGGCCTGGGAGCGCCTGCGCGCGCTGGCGCACGAAGCCCAGGTCGAGGGCAAGCCCGTCACCGACAAGGTCGCCGTGGTGCTCAGCGACCTGGAAATGCCCGAGATGGACGGCTTCACCCTGACGCGCCAGATCAAGCAGGACGAGCGCCTGCGCCACGTTCCGGTGGTCATCCACTCCTCGCTGACCGGCCAGGCCAACGAGGACCACGCGCGCAACGTGGGCGCCGAAGGCTACGTGGCCAAGTTCGCCGCCGAGGAGCTCGGCTCGGCGATCCGCAAGGCGGTGGCCGTCGCTGCCCAGCGCGACTGAACGAACCCGGTTCCCGAAAGGCATGTCATGAACGCCCCCGTCCCGGACCCGGACCTGGAAACCTGGCTGGGCAGGCGCCCCCTCGACCTGCGCGAGCCGGCGCTTGGCGGGCTCAAGCCCGCCGAGCGCGAGCTGGTCGAGCTG
>DAIDHU010000027.1 GCA_027451915.1 Thiomonas sp.
CAACTCGATCAGGGTGAAACCGGAGGACTTCGCGCTCATGGCTGAAACCTTGACGAAATGTGTGGATAACGCCTGGCCTAGAAAAAACCCGCCTTGCGGCGGGTTCTCAAGAATCACACTCTGGAGAGAATCAGGTGCAGGAGGACGGCAGGTAGGTCGGAGAGATGGTTCCGGCCTTGCAGGTCCAGGTAATCGAGCCCGAGCTGGTTTTTGCGGACAGGATCAGCGTCTTGGTGCTGATTGCCGTGTTGGCCTTGTTTCCGTAGGCGATCACGATCTGCCCGGCGGTGCCAGCACCCGCGGCATCCACGGAAGTCACGTAATTGCCGGTAATCGAGGTGTCCGTGGCCAAGCCTGCCGAGGAGTTCGCCGTGGGGAAATAGCCGCGATTGGTGTAGAACTCGGACATCGCCGTCTTCGCGCCGTCAGCCAGCGACAGACCTTCCGACACTTGCGCGCGGATGGTGTAGTTCTGGTAGGCGGGGATCGCGATCGCGGCCAGGATGCCGATGATCGCCACGACGATCATCAGTTCGATCAGCGTGAAACCTTGTTGCAGTTGCTTTTTCATGTGCGGATCCTAGGTTGTTGAAACTTGCCGGGCCAGCGGCTGGCCTCGCGTGCATCACCGGTGTTCGAAACCGGCCGCTGCCGGGTCGACGTCAACCCCTGCCGGGGCGATGCAACACAAGCAAGCGGCGTGCCAGGTGCGATCCGGGCCTGGAAGCCGGCATGGCCGGGGGTTGGAGGCCTTGACACGGGGGCTGTCCATGCCCCGGCGCGGCCAGGGCCGGCGCCGTGTCCAGGCTGGAGACTGGCCACGAAGTCCCATGTCAGGGCAAAATACCTGGACACGGCGTCCCGGAGGGCGCGGGGGGAGCGGGCAGTGGAAGTCAATGCATGCAGCCGGCGCATGGCCTCGGTGGTGCTGGGCCGCAGCGAGCGCACGGTGCGCCGCTGGTGCGACGAGGGCACGCTGCGCCTGGTGGGCAGCGACGCCGCGGGGCGCGCGCTGGTGGCGCTGGAACAGGTGCTGGACATGCTCGACGGCCTGGGCGCGCAGGCGCCCTGCGATGGCGAGACCCAGCTGCCGCGCGCCCGATGGATGCGCCTGGTGCTGGATGCCGACGCCGGCGACGCCGACGCGCTGGCCTGCCTGGGCACCCAGTTGCTGCACGAAGGCCGCGCCGCCGGCGCCGTGAGCCTGTTGCAGGAGGCCGCGCAATTGCAGCATGCCGACGCCATGCACTGGCTGTGCCACTGCCACCTGCGAGGCCTGGGCGTGGCGCGCGATCCCGACCTGGCGCTGATGTGGCTGCACCGTGCGGCCGCGCAGGGCCATGTGCTGGCCCGCGCGCAGGCGCGCGCCCTGCGCCGGCTGTCGCTGCGCGAGCCCTCCGCGGCGGGCTCCTGAGGCGCCAGGGTCTTCACGGCCGCACCCCCAGGCCGGCCAGGTCGACGCCCAGGGGCACCAGCGTGGGCAGGTAGGCCGATCCGGAGCACTCGCCCGCGCGGCGCCGCAGGTGGGCGACGAACTGGCGGCTGCGCAC
>DAIDHU010000028.1 GCA_027451915.1 Thiomonas sp.
TCCTCGCCGAGCACGTCGCGGCGGATGGTGTGCAGCAGCAGCCGCGCCGTCGCCTTGGCGTAGCCGGGGTCGCTTTCGATCAAGGTGCGCGCGGCCAGGATGGCGGCCTTGTAGACCTCGTCCATCGGCACGCCGTCGTACAGGTTGCGCTGGGTCTCGGCCAGGATGGGGTCGGGGCGAACGTCGGCGCCCAGATCGGCGCAGGCCGAGCGGATCAGGTCCTGCAGCGCGCCCAGGTCCAGCGGGCGGCGCACGCCGGCATCGGTGACCTGCAGTTCCTGCGGACGGGGGGCCTCCTGCTCGCGCTGGCGGGCACGCTCCTGGGCGCGGCGCTCGCGGTACAGCACATAGGCACGCGCCACCTCATGGTGGCCGGCGCGCATCAGCGCCAGTTCGGCGTGGTCCTGGATGTCCTCGATGTGGAAGGTGCCGCCGCCGGGCCGGCTGCGCATCAGCGCGCGAAGCACCGACTGGGTCAGCTCCTCGACCTGCTCGCGCATGCTCGCCGAGGCCGCGCTCGAGCCCCCCTGCACGGCGAGGAAGGCCTTGGTCAGCGCGATCTGGATCTTCGCCGGCTCGAAGCCGACCACCGCGCCGTTGCGCCGGATGATCTTGTAATCGCTGTAGGCCTGGCCCGCGGCGCCCTCGTCGGGGGTTCGCGGCGCGGGCATCGCGGCCTGGGGCTGGGAAATGTCGGTGCTCAGATTCACGCAGGTTCTCCTGAAAAACGGGCCGCGCAGCCTCGGGGCTTCATGGCGCGCGGCACGGATGCGGTACCCGCCGCGGACGTTTCGCGCGCGCGTCCGGGGGGATGGGCGGCATCGCGCGCGGCCTCTTCGAGTCGCAGCGTCCACGATGCTGGGAGCGGGTCTTCGCGGCGCATGCCCGTGATGCCTCGAGAGACCCTGTGGGGCACTATATCTAGCGTTGGAACACTGCGCAATACCCTATAGCTAGCGCTTCCCCCTCCCACAGGCTGGGCACCAGCTATGCACAGGTTTTTCCACAGGGGCGGGCGAGCGCGCGCGCGGCCCGGCGCCTTGGCCGCGCGCATTGATGCATCCCTGGGCGGGGCCTGCCGGCTGTTGCGTGCGGGGGACGCCCGGGCCGCGGGCGCGGGCTTCAGGGGAAGGGCGGAAGCGCGGTGTGGGGCAGGGCGGTCGCCCGGCGCACGAAGTCCCAGTCGAAATGGGGCCCCGGATCGGTCTTGCGCCCGGGCGCGATGTCGCTGTGGCCGGCGATGGCCCGCACCGGATGGCTCTCGAGCAGCGCGCCCAGCAGCGCACCCAGGCTCTCGTACTGCGCCGGCTCGTAGGCGAGGGCGTCGCAGCCCTCGAGCTCGATGCCCACGCTGAAGTCGTTGCAGCGCTGGCGCCCCCACAGGCTCGAGGCCCCGGCATGCCAGGCTCGTTGCTCGCAGGATACGTACTGCCTGAGTTCGCCGTCGCGGCCTATGAGGAAGTGCGAGGAAACCCGCAGGCCGCGCAGCGTCGCGAAGTCGGCGTGGGCGTCGGGGTCCAGGCGACCCATGAACAGCGCATCCACATGTCCGGTGCCGAAACTCCCCTCGGGCAGGGAGATGCCGTGCAGCACGATCAGCTCGACGGCCGCCCCCGGGGGGCGAGGGTCGAAGTGCGGCGAGTCGCGGCGCAGCGCGTGGCGATACCAGCCGGCTTCGAACAGGGCAGGGGTCCGCGCGCGCATGGGCTCAGCGGCCATCGAGGCGCAGGCGCCGCAGGCGCCATTGCAACTGCAGCGGCAGCAGGCCCAGGAGGCGCGCGGCGGCTTCCAGGTCGCCGTCGCTGTCGAGCAGCGCCTGGCGCAGGCTCTCGCTCTCGATGTCGTCCAGGCAGGACGCCAGGGCTTCGATCTCCTCGTCCTGCGCCGCCGCTTGCGGCATCGCGAGGGCCTGGGGCTGCCCCTCCAGGCCAGGCGTCGCGTCCTGCGCCGGCGCCTGCGACGGCGTGGGCTCCTGCGCCGGCGCCTGCATCCCGGCCTGCGCGCCCGCCTGCGCCGGCGAAGCCGTGCGGTCGGCGTCGGGCTCCAGGTCCTGCGCGCCGATCAGGTCGCTGGCGGCCATGGTCGCCGCGCGGTGCAGCAGGTTCTCCAGTTCGCGCACGTTGCCCGCGAAGCCAAGGCCGCGAAGCCGATGCAGGGCCGCGTGGTCCAGGCGCAGGCCCGGACGCTCGTGCTCGTGCCGGATGCGCGCCAGCAGCGCCTCCACCAGCAAGGGCAGGTCGTCCAGGCGTTCGCGCAACGGCGGCATGGTCACCGCGATCACGTTCAGCCTGTAATACAGATCCTGGCGGAAACTGCCCTCGGACACGCAGCGCTGCAGGTCGCGATGCGTGGCACTGACCAGGCGCACGTCCACGGGGGTCTCGGCCGTCTCCCCGATGGCGCGCACCTTGCGTTCCTGCACCGCGCGCAGCAGCTTGGCCTGCATGGACAGGGGCAGTTCTCCGATCTCGTCCAGGAACAGGGTGCCGCCCGCGGCCGCCGCGAAAAATCCCTCGTGCGCGCTGGTGGCGCCGGTGAAGGCGCCCTTGCGATAGCCGAAGAACTCGGCTTCGAGCAGGTGTTCGGGAATGGCGCTGCAGTTGACGGCCACGAAGGGTCCGCCCGCGCGATTGCTCAGTTCGTGCAGCGCGCGCGCGGCGAGCTCCTTGCCCGTGCCGGACTCGCCCTGGATCAGCACCGGCGCCATGCCTCTCGCGCAGCGCCGCAGCGTCTGCTTGACCGCCAGCATGGGCGAGGATTCGCCCACCATGGCCTGCAGGGCGGCCGTGGTCGGCAGCGGCGGCGGGGCGTCGCGGTGCCCCAGCGCCGAGCGGACGACCTGGCGCAGCTGCGAGAGCTCCACCGGCTTGGTCAGGTAGTCGTAGGCGCCCAGTTTCAAGGCCTGCACCGCGCTGGCCGCGCTGCCGTAGGCGGTGGCCATGATGATGCGTTCGGCGCGCCTCTGGGTCTGCGCCCAGGCCAGGATGTCCGTGCCCTCGCCGTCCGGCAGGCGCATGTCGACGATGGCCACTTCGTATTCGTGGCGCGCCAGGCATTGCAGGGCCTGCGCCACGCTGCCGGCCTCGTCGGCCTGCCAGCCCTCGCGCAGCAGCGTCAGCACGTAGAGTTCGCGCAGATCGGGCTCGTCGTCGACGACGAGCATGCGGATCGGGGAAGTGTTGTCGGGCATGGTCAGGAGTCGGCAGCCGGCTTGCTCAGGCCCCCGCGGCGGGCGCCACCACGCCGATGACGAATTCGCCGTGGGTGCCGCCCTGCTGCACCACGCGGTAGAACAGGCGGGTGCCGTAGCGCGAGCAAAGCTCCTGGCAAATATAGAGGCCCAGGCCCGTGCCGCGGCTGTCCGTGGTGAAGAAGGGCTCGAAGATCTGGGTTCGCAGCGTGGGGGCCACGACCGGCCCGTCATTGGCCACCGCCAGTTCGCGCAATTGCGGGCCGCCGCGCAGGGAAATGCGGATCGCGCCCGGAGCGCGGCTGGCAAAGCGCTGGGCGTTGTTCAGCAGGTTGACGATCACCCGGCGCAACTGCTGGGGGTCGAACTCGAGCGTGGCCTGCGCGTCCTGGGCCTCCAGCACGATGCGCCCGGGGGAGTCGGCGTCGAATTCCGCGACCAGCTCGCGCAGCATGCGCATGGGCTGCAGCAGCACGGGAGAGCGTGTGCCCGAGCGTCCCAGGTCGAGCACGTCCTCGACGATGCGATTGAGCCGGTCGACGTTTTGCGCGATCAGCTCGGACATGCGCATGCGCTGGGCTTCGCTCAGGCCGTGTTCGGCCGCCAGCTCGTTGGCGTGGGCGATGGCCCCCAGGGGATTGCGGATCTCGTGTGCCAGCGCGGCCACGAGCCGGCCCAGCGCGGCCAGCTTGTCCTGCTGGATCTGATTGCCGATGTCGCGCATGTCCTGCACGAACACCACGTAGGCCGGCCCTCCGGGCAGGTGGCGCAGCGGCTGGACGTGGGCGCGCAGGCGCAGGCCGTCGACATTCTCGAATTGCAGCGGCGCGGACGGGCGCGCGCTGGAGGCGAGCTCGCGCAGGCGCTCGCCCAGAGGAGCGAGCGCCGGCTCGGCGAAGTCCCAGGCCCCCGCGGCCAGCTCCTCCGGCGTGCCCGGCATGCCCAGCAGGTTCGCCGCGGCCGGATTGGCGGCTTCCACGCGCATGCGGGCGTCGACCACCAGCACGCCGTCCGGGTGTTCCAGCAGCACGTGGCGGTTGATGGCCAGCTGACGTCCTGCGCGGATCTCGCTGCTGCGCGCGCGCTGCTCCTGGCGCACCAGGCGGCGCGAGAGTTGCCAGGCCAGCGTGCCCATGGCGAAATACGCGGCACCCACGAAACCCGCCGAGAACAGCTGGAGCTCGCCGCCGGTTTCCCAGCCGCGTACTCCCAGCAGCGCCTGTCCCAGCAGCAGCAGGCTGACGGCGGCGGCGGTGGTCAGCGTGAAGCGCAGGGTTCCCCAGACGCCGGCGGCCAGCACCGGCAGGGTATAGCTGAGCACCAGTTCGTGGGCGCTCGCGCCGGCCAGCCACTGCAGCAGGGTGTAGGCCAACAGGTCGAACAGCACGGCCGACAACACCTGCCAGGCGAAACCCCGAGTGGTCAGCAGGCTGAGCAGCCACTGGCCCAGCACGCCCAGCACGTACACCGCGGCCACCGCCATGCCGACGCCCTCATGGTGTTCGCCCAGGGCATTGAGGATGAACCAGCCGAGCAGGATGCTGCCCATGACCAGCCGGGCCGCGCCCAGCACGCGGAAGGAGCGCAGGCGCTCTCTCGAGGGCGTGCTGCCGGCGATCAGGCGCGTGGCGAGGGAGTCGGGCGAGCGTGGCGGGCGGCGCTCGAAGGCGAAGCCGCTGTCCGGACCGGCTGCCTGCTCAGCCCTGCCGGGCATGTTCGGCGCAGCAGTAGGGCCGCTGCTGCGCATCCCACACGCAGCGGCTGGCCGGCACGTTGACCCCGCAGCGCGTGCAGGCGTGCATCGGCTCCGGCGCGCTCAGGCCTTGCGCCTTGGGTCGCTCCTGCGAAACCTGCTGCGAAGAACGATTCTTCTTGTGCAGCATCAGCGCGACGATCACGACAATGAACAGCAGCAGGTATTTCATGTCGCCTTCAGCGGTGCAGGATGACCTGGAGCACGAAGCGCGAGCCCACGTAGCTCAGCAGCAGCAGCGCCGATCCGGAGAACAGCCAGCGCAGCGCGCGGCGGCCACGCCATCCCAGCAGCCTGCGCCCGGTCAGGAGCACGGCGAACAGCAGCCAGGAGGCCACGCCGAACACCGTCTGATGATTGAACTCGAAGGGCCGGCCGAACAGGCGCGTGCTGAACAGCGCGGCGAACACCAGAGCGGCGGTGAGCAGCACGAAACCCAGCGCGGCCAGGCGGTAGGTGAGCTTTTCCAGGGTCAGCAGAGGCAGCGCGGGCCCGAGGCCGGCCAGCCCCGGGCGCCGCTGGTGCAGGGCGCGCTCGGCCGACCAGAGCATCACCCCATGCAGCACCGCCGCGCCGAACAGTCCGTAGGCGGCGATGCCCATGGCCCAGTGCAGGGAGAAGGCGATGCCGGCGCCCGGCGGCGCCAGGCGATAGGGCGGAAAGAACCAGGTCAGCAGCAGCGAGACGGCGGCCAGCAGGCAGATCCAGGAGCGCAGGCCCTGCAGCGGGTAGTACAGGCTTTCCACCCAGTACACGGCGGCCACCAGCCAGAAGGTCAGCGACAGCGCGGGAGCGAAACCGAAGTCGGGCTCGTGCATGCCCTCGAGCACCAGCGCGAAGGTGGTGGCGTGGGCCGCCCAGGCCAGCAGCATGGCCAGGGAGGAGAGATCGCGCCCGGGCGGGGCGCTTTGCGCGCGCCGCGCGCTCAGCGCCCGCGGACGGCCGAGGAACGCCGCCAACAGGTACAGTGCGAAAGCCAGGCCGTTGACTAAAATCCACATGTTTCAAGTTTAACCGAGCCCTCTCGGGAGCAGGCCGGGCTGGTCCCGGCCCCGCGGCGCCAATCGGTGCCAATCGTTGCCGATCGGTGCCAATCGGCGCCGCTCCGCATCATCGGATCCCCTTCTCATGCTGAACAACCTCACCCAGCGCCTGTCCCAGGTCGTCAAGACCGTACGCGGGCAGGCGCGCATCACCGAATCCAACGTCTCCGACATGTTGCGCGAGGTGCGCCTGGCGCTGCTCGAGGCCGACGTGGCGCTGCCCGTGGTGCGCGAGTTCACGCAGCATGTGAAGGAGCGCGCGCTGGGCCAGGAGGTCGTGGGCTCGCTCAGCCCCGGCCAGGCGCTGGTGGGCGTGGTGCACAAGGAACTGGCGGCGCTGATGGGCAGCGGCAGCGCGGGGCTGAACCTGGCGGTGCAGCCGCCCGCGGTGGTGCTGATGGCCGGCCTTCAGGGCGCCGGCAAGACCACCACCACGGCCAAGCTGGCCAAGTGGCTGGTCGAGCGCCAGCGCAAGAAGGTGCTGACGGTCTCGGCCGACGTGTACCGCCCGGCGGCCATCGAGCAGTTGCGCAGCGTCACCGCGCAGGCCGGAGCCGAGTTCCTCGAATCGTCGCCGCAGGAAAAGCCCCTGGACATCGCCAGGCGGGCGCTGGCCTACGCGCGCGCCCACCACGTGGAGGTGCTGCTGGTCGACACCGCCGGGCGCCTGGCGGTGGACGAGCAGATGATGCGCGAGATCCGCGAGCTTCACGAAGCCCTGGACCCGGTGGAGACCCTGTTCGTGGTCGATGCCATGCAGGGCCAGGACGCGCTGGCCACGGCGCGCGCCTTCCACGACGCGCTGCCGCTGACCGGCGTGGTGCTGACCAAGCTCGACGGCGACGCGCGCGGCGGCGCCGCGTTGTCGGTGCACCACGTCACCGGCGCGCCGATCAAGTTCGCCGGGGTGTCGGAGAAGATCGACGGCCTGGAGGCCTTCGATGCCCAGCGCATGGCCGACCGCATCCTGGGCATGGGCGACGTGCTGGCGCTGGTGGAGCAGGCGCAGCGCCACGTCGACGTGCAGGCGGCCGAGAAGCTGGCGAAAAAGGTCAAGTCGGGCGAGCAGTTCGATCTCGACGATTTCCTCGTGCAACTCCAGCAGATGAACAAGATGGGCGGCCTGCAGGGCATGCTCGACAAACTTCCCGCCGAACTCCAGGCGCGCGCCGGGCAGGCCGACATGGACAAGGCCGCGCGCGACGTGCGGCGCATGCAGGGCATCATCTGCTCCATGACCGCGCTGGAGCGTCGCAAACCCGACCTGATCAAGGCCTCGCGCAAGCGCCGCATCGCCGCCGGCGCCGGCGTGGCCGTGCAGGAGGTCAACCGCCTGCTCGGTCAGTACGAGCAGATGCGCGACATGATGAAAAAGATGAAGGGCGCGAAGATGTTCAAGATGATGCAGCGCATGGGGGGCGGCGCCGGCGGCTTGATGCGGCGCTGAGCCTGCTCGATCCCCGGGGCGCCCCGCCGCCCGTCAGGGCGCGGCGGCGCGGGGGCGGGCCGGCAGCGCCTCGGCCAGCAGGGGAGCGGGGACCTGCCATTGCCGGCTGGCCGCCAGCACCGCATCCGGATAGGCGGCGCGGCCGCGCGAACCGTTGTAGCGTCCCAGCGCGTAGAACAGATTGCCCTGCTCCTCGTCCAGGTAATGGCGCAGGATCACGCAGCCGTAGCGCAGGTTCACCCGCATGCGGAACAGCGCCATCTTGTCGCCATTGCCGATCTGGCGGGTCCAGAAAGGCATGACCTGCATCAGCCCCAGCGCGCCCGCGGACGAGATGGCGTATTTGTTGAATCCGCTTTCCACCTGGATCAGGCCCAGGACCAGGGAGGGTTGCAGGCCGGCGCGCGTGGCCTCGTACCAGACGGTGCGAAGCAACGCGCGCCGGGCGGTCATGTCGGGGATGCGCTTGCGCAGGCGCGAGGACTCCGTGGCCAGCCAAAGCAGGTAGCGCACCAGCCGGCGCGGGTCGTGGAAATGCGGAACCGGCGGGGCCTCGTCGGAGATCTGCGCCGCCAGGGCCAGGCGAACGGCGTCGGACAGTGCCTCCTCGCGCTGCGCGCCGGCCCAGGCGGTGCCCGCGAACAGCTGCGACGCCACCAGCAGGGCCGCGGCCGCCAGGCGCGCAAGGCTCGCCGGGCGCATCGGGTTCGCGAAGCGCGTCGGGCGTCGGGCGAGCCCAGGCACCCTGCCGCTGGCCTGGCGCTCGGGCTTCACCGCGATGCCCGGGGGCCTCAGCGCCGCGCGCGCGAGCGCAGCAGTTGCAGCACTTCGCCGCGCGCCACGCTGGTGGCCGCCGGGTCGCGGCGGTGCTGGTACTCGAGGGTCTGGGCGGCCAGGCCGCGCTCGGACACCACCAGGCGGTGGGGCACGCCGATGAGTTCCCAGTCGGCGAACATCGCGCCCGGGCGCAGGCCGCGGTCGTCGAGGATGGCGTCGAAGCCGGCGCCTTGCAGTTCGGCCAGCAGCGCCTGCGCGGCCTCGCGCACGGCGGGGCTGCGGTCCATGCCGATGGGGCACAGCACCACCTCGAAAGGCGCCAGCGCGTCAGGCCAGATCATGCCCCGCGCATCGTGGTTCTGCTCGATGCAGGCGCCCAGGATGCGGGTGATGCCGATGCCGTAGCAGCCCATCTCCAGCGGCCGGGACTTGCCCTCCTCGTCGATGTAGTTCGCCTGCAGGGCGTCGGAGTACTTGGTGCCGAGGTAGAACACATGTCCCACCTCGATGCCGCGGCACATGGCCAGGCGCCCGTGGCCGTCGGGGCTGGGGTCTCCCTCGACCACGTTGCGGATGTCGGCGACTTCCGGCTCGGGCAGGTCGCGCCCCCAGTTGACCCCGGTGTAGTGGAAGTCCGGCTGGTTGGCGCCGACCACGAAATCATGCATGTTGGCCACGGTGCGATCGGCGATCACCCGCAGCGGCCGGCGCGTGCCGATGGGGCCGATGAAGCCGGGGCGGCAGCCGAACCACTCGACGATCTCCTCCTCGGTGGCCATGCGCGCCTCGCCCAGGCCGGCCAGCTTGCCCACCTTGACTTCGTTGACGGCGTGGTCGCCGCGCACCAGCAGCAGCACCAGCTGCGTGCCCCCGTCGCCGTCGCTGGCCAGCACCACCGACTTGACCGTGGATTGCAGGGCGATGCCCAGCAGCTCGGCCACCTGTTCGCACTTGCCGGCATCCGGCGTGGGAGTGAGCTCCAGCGGCCTTCCCGGCGCCGCGCGATGGGTCAGCAGCGGCAGGGCCTCCGCCTTCTCCACGTTGGCCGCGTAGTCGGACTCGGGGCTGTAGGCGATGGCGTCCTCGCCGGTTTCCGCGATGACGTGGAACTCGTGGCTCAGCGAGCCGCCGATGGCTCCCGAGTCGGCCGCCACGGCGCGGAACTCGAAGCCGAAACGCTCGAAAATGCGCCGATAGGCCTCGTACATGGCCTCGTAGCTGCGCTGCGCGCCTTCGCGGTCGCGGTCGAAGGAATAGGCATCCTTCATCGTGAACTCGCGCGCGCGCATGACTCCGAAGCGGGGACGGCGCTCGTCGCGGAACTTGGTCTGGATATGGTAGAAATTGACCGGAAGCTGGCGCCATGAACGCAATTCGGCGCGCGCGATGTCGGTGATGACCTCCTCCGACGTGGGCTGCACGACGAAGTCGCGCTGGTGCCGGTCCTTCATGCGCAGCAGTTCGGGGCCGAACTTGTCCCAGCGCCCCGATTCCTGCCACAGCTCGGCGGGCTGCAACACCGGCATCAGCAGTTCGATGGCCCCGGCGCGATTCATTTCCTCGCGCACGATGGCCTCCACCTTGCGCAGACTGCGCAGGCCCAGCGGCATGTAGGTGTACAGGCCCGCGGCGAGCTTGCGGATCATGCCGGCGCGCAGCATCAGCGCCTGGCTGGCCACGTCGGCATCGGCCGGGGCTTCTTTCTGGGTGGAGATGAAGAATCGGGAAGCGCGCATGAAATCGGCGTGAGTGGATGGGGACGGG
>DAIDHU010000029.1 GCA_027451915.1 Thiomonas sp.
ACATCTGGAGCGGCATCGCCTCGGTGGCCTACCTGGCGCGGCCCTGGCAACTGGTGCGCGCGCGGCGTTGATGTCCCGAGTGAGAACCATGGAAACGACCCAAGACTCCGAAGCTCCGATGCAGCAGCGCCTGCTGCGCCATCTGCGCGAGCGCGCGCTGTCCCTGGGGCTTGGCGGCTCCCCCGCGGGTGCCGAGATGCCGGGGGACGAGCAGCTGCTCGAGGCACTGCTCGAGCACGACCTGCGCGTGCCCGAGCCCTCCGAACAGGAATGCCGGCGCTACCACGAGGCGCACGCCGACGAGCTGCGCCAGGGCGCGCTGGCCGAGGCGGACCACATCCTGTTCGCCGTCACCGACACCACGCCCATCGAAGCCCTGCGTCGCCACGCGGAGTCGGTGCTCAACGCGCTGCTCGCCGGCGAGGCGGATTTCGCCCGGCTGGCGCGCGCCGAGTCCAACTGTCCATCGGCCCAGGTGGGGGGAAACCTGGGCCAGCTCACACGCGAGCAGTGCGTGCCCGAGTTCTGGGCTGCGCTGGCGCGGCATGGGCGAGCCGGGCTGTTGCCCCGGCTGGTGACCACGCGCTTCGGGCTGCACGTGGTCCGGCTGCACCGTTTCGATCCGGGCCGCCTGCCGCCTTTCGAGGAGCTGCGCGAGAGCCTGGCCCAGCGCTTGCGCCAGCAGTCCCTGGTGCGTGCGATGGCGCTGTACGCTGAGGATCTGCGGCGCCAGTTCGAATCCCGACCCGCCGCGGCCTGAACTCCCCGCACGACAGTGCGCTCCTGCTCCCGCGCCATGCTCCTGGAAAGCCTGCTCGCCTATCTGCACATCTCGGCCGTGCTCGGCCTGGCCGTGTTCCTCACCGCCCGCGTCGCGCTGCTGCGCGCCGAGGTGCTCGAGCAGCGCCCGGCGCTGCTGCGGCGCCTGCTGCGCCTGGACCTGTGGTGCTGGGGCGCCTTCGCCGCGGTGGCGCTGAGCGGTGCCGCGCGCGTGGCGCTGGGGGTCAAGGGCGAGGCCTGGTACGCGCACAATCCCCTGCTGTGGGCCAAGCTGGCGCTGTTCGCCGCCATGATGCTCATGGGTCTGCCCGCCACGCGGGCCTGCAGGCGCTGGGTGGCGCTGGGCCAGGCTCCGCTGGCCGAGATCGCCCCGCAGCGCCGCTGGCTCATGTGGCAGGCCCACGTGATGGTGCTGCTGCCGCTGTTCGGCGTGCTGATGGCCTACGGCTACTGAGCCGCGCCGCGCGCTCCCTCAGGCCGCGAAGTACGCGGGGTGGTCGAGGTCGGCCAGCAACTCCGGCTGCGTGGGCTGCCAGCCCAGCACGGTGCGGGTGTGTTCGCTGGAGGAAGGGCAGTCGAGCCCGACGAAGGGGGCCATCCAGCCGAAGTGGGCCGGCGCATCCTCGGGAGCCATGGAACGCGTGGGCACTCCCAGGCGCTGGCCGATGAGCTCGGCGATGCGCCGCAGCGCCACACCCTGCTCGGCCACCGCGTGGAAGGGCCCGGCGTCGGCGCCTTGCTCGAGGGCCAGACGGAACAGGCGCGCCGCGTCGAGGCGGTGCACCGCCGGCCAGCGGTTGGCGCCGTCGCCGAGGTAGGGCGACACGCCCTTTTCCCGCGCCAGCGCGATCAGCCGCGGCACGAAGCCGTGGTCGCCGTGTCCGTGCACGGTGGGCGCCAGGCGAACCGCGGCGCCGCGCAGGCCGCGCGCACGCAGCCGCGCCAGCGCCGCCTCGGGGTTGCGCGGCAGGGCGGCCAACTCGGGGCGCGCGGGGCTGCGCTCGGTGGACACCGTGCCCGGCGCCAGCAAGGCCACGCCGGAGGCCACGACCAGAGGCCTGTCGCTTCCCTCCAGGCTGGCTCCCAGCGCCTCGATGGCCAGGGCCTCGTCGGCTCCGTTTTGCGCGAAGCGGGAGAAATCATGGTCGAAGGCCAGGTGGATCACGCCGTCGGCCGATTGCGCCGCGCGCCGCAGGGCCTGCAGATCCTGCAATGTGCCCTCGACCACCTCGGCCCCCGCTGCGGCCAGCTCCCCGGCCTTGGCCGGTGTGCGGCACAGGCCCAGCACCCGATGTCCGGCGGCGATCAGTTCGCGCACCACGGCCGAGCCCACCCAGCCCGTTGCGCCCGTCACGAAAACTCGCATCATGTTGGCTCCTGAATGGTCATGGGCGCATTCTGGAAGCCGCATTTATGATGGTAAAGTAGTGAGCTTATCCTAGTAAAATGCCTACCCCTCATTTGGGCGAATACCTTCGGGACCGGCGCATGCGCCTGGATCCCGCGGCCCTGGGTTATCCCAGCGAGCGCAGGCGCACGCCCGGGCTGCGGCGCGAGGAAGTGGCGCAGCGCGCCAACATCAGCCCCACCTGGTACACCTGGCTGGAGCAGGGGCGTGGCGGGGCGCCGTCGGCCGCGGTGCTGGATCGCATCGCGCACGCGCTGATGCTCACCGACGTCGAG
>DAIDHU010000030.1 GCA_027451915.1 Thiomonas sp.
CGAGCCGCTTTTCCAGGCGGGCCGCCGCATCGCGCAGGCGCGCCACGTCCGCCGCGGCCGACTGCAGCTCCCAGCGCCCCACGACGGCGCGCGGCCCTTCGCGCAGCCATTCCCGCGCGTCGCTCTCGACTCGCCGGGCCAGGCTGCGGGCGCGCGCGGCGGCGGCTCCCGCGGCGCGTGCCGCGCGGTGCGCGACCACATCGCCCACCACGCGCGCCAGATCCGCCTCGGCGTCCCAGCGCAGGTGCCCGAGCAGCCAGGACACCGCCTGCGCGAACTCGGCGTCGCCGGCGATGCGCACGCCCCCCAGGGCCGCCTCGGCGCCGCCGCGCAGCTGCGCGGACAGCCAGCGCGCCAGGTCGACGTCCAGGCGCCGCGCGGGCGCGGACTCGTCGCGCTCGAGCGGCAGCAGCCGCGCGTCCTCGCTGACGCGAAAGCACAGGCCCAGCCCGCCCGCACGCAGCTCCAGGGTCTTGCCGGCATGGGGCAGCAGGCGCCGGCGGCCCTGCGGCTGCTGTTGCAGCAGGTGGTCGAGCACGGCGGCCAGCGCGCGCAGCGCCTGCCGGGGCGCATCGGCGAGGGTCTTGCCCGTCGCGGAACCGGCCGTGGCGGTAGGGTCCGACATCGCCGGCTCAGCCCCGCATGCCCACGTGCAGCGCAACCACCCCCGCGCTCAGGTTGTACCACTGCACCCCCACGAACCCGGCCTGCTCCATCATGGTCTTCAGCGTGGCCTGGTCGGGGTGCTTGCGAATGGACTCGGCCAGGTAGCGGTAGCTGCCCGCATCCCCGGCGACCAGCCGGCCCAGGCGCGGCAGCACCTGGAAGGAATACCAGTCGTACAAGGGGCGCACGGGCTCCCAGGGGCGGGAGAACTCCAGCACCAGCAGCTTGCCGCCCGGGCGCAGCACCCGCCGGAATTCGGCCAGCGCGGCATCCTTGTGGGTCATGTTGCGCAGCCCGAAGGCCACGCTGACGCGGTCGAAACTGGCGTCGGCGAAAGGCAGTTGCTCGGCGTCGCACTGCACGGCGGGCACGCACACGCCCGCGTCGAGCAGGCGGCGGCGGCCCTCGTCGAGCATGGCGCCGTTGATATCGGTGGCCACGACCATGCCGCCAGGCTGCACGCGCTGCGCGAAGGCGCGGGCCAGGTCACCCGTTCCGCTGGCCACGTCCAGCACCCGCTGACCCGGCCGCAGGCCCGCCAGTTGCACGGTGAAGGCCTTCCAGACCCGGTGCAGGCCGGCGCTCATCAGATCGTTCATCAGGTCGTAGCGCGGGGCCACCGAGTCGAAGACCTCGGCCACGCGACGGGCCTTGTCCCCCTCCGCGACGGTCTCGAACCCGAAGTGCGTGGTCGGTTCAGTGGGCATGGTGTCCCCCCGGGTGATGCGAACACGCGGAACCCCCGCCACCCGCGCCCTGCATCGGGGCGTCGCGCTCCACGCCGGCGAGCTGCAGGCGCTCCAGGTACTCCTGCCACAGGCGCTCGCGCTCCTGCCCGAGAAAATACAGGTACTCCCAGGTGTAGATTCCGCTGTCGTGCCCGTCGGAAAAGCTCGGCTGCACCGCGTAGTTGCCCACCGGCTCGAGCGCGTCGACCAGCACCTCGCGCTTGCCGGTCTGCAGCACCTCCTGCCCGGGGCCGTGGCCCCGCACCTCGGCCGACGGGGAGTACACCCGCATGAGCTCGAAGGGAATGCGATAGCGCGCGCCATCGTCGAAGGCGATTTCCAGCACGCGCGAGCCGCGGTGCACGGTCAGCTCGGTGGGTTGTGGGACGGACTTGGTCATGGCGCAAGAAAGCGGCGGAAAGTGCATTATGCGACTGGCCCGGCAAGACGGCGTCGGCGCACAATGGAGCGCATGGACAAGCACTACCTCCGGCCCCTGTTCGCCCCCGAGTCGATCGTGGTCTTCGGCTCCGCGGACGGCCAGGCCGGCGACAGCTCCGCGCTGGCCGTGCAGCAGGCCTTGCGTCAGGGCGAGTACCAGGGGCGCCTGCACTTCGTCGACCTGCGCACCAGCGGCACCCTGGAGGAGCTTTCCCACGCGCATGCCGACCTGGCGGTGCTGGCGCTGCCCCAGCAGCAGGCCGCCGAGGCCCTGGAGCTGGCCGCTCGCATGGGCTGCTCCAGCGCCCTGCTGGTGTCGCATGGAGTGGACGCGCAACAGGCGCGCCAGTTGCGCGAAATCGCCGAACGCGAGGGCCTGCAGTTGCTCGGACCCAACAGCCTGGGCTTCCAGCGCCCGGCCGCGGGGCTCAACGCCAGCGCCTGCGGCCCGCTGGCCCAGCCGGGGCCTCTGGGCCTGGTGTCCCAATCGGGCGCGCTGAGCGCCTCGATGCTGGACTGGGCGCTGGAAAACCGCGTCGGATTC
Organism: Thiomonas sp.; assembly: GCA_027451915.1. Classification (GTDB taxonomy): domain Bacteria; phylum Pseudomonadota; class Gammaproteobacteria; order Burkholderiales; family Burkholderiaceae_C; genus Thiomonas_A. Next base: position 2,380 of record DAIDHU010000030.1, read on the forward strand.
TCCTCGCTGATCTCGGTCGGTCCGCATACCTGCGTGGGCATCGACGGCGCGCTGGATTTCCTCGCCAACGACGCGCAGACCCACAGCATCATCGTGTACCTGGAGGGCATCATCAACGCGCGGCGCTTCATGAGCGCGCTGCGCATGGCCGCCAGCGCCAAGCCGGTGATCGTGCTCAAGGCGGGTCGGCGCCCCGCCGGCGGGGAGGCGGCCCAGACCCACAGCGCCGCCAGCGTGGGCAGCGACGACGTGTTCGACTCGGCCCTCAGCCGCGCGGGCGCGGTGCGCGTGCGCTCCTTCGTGGAACTGTTCTCGGCCGCCAAGTGCCTGGCCTCGCGCTACCGCGCCGTGGGACGGCGCCTGGCGGTGGTCACCAACGGCGGCGGCCCGGGCGTGCTGGCGGCCGACTGGATCAACGAGATCGGCCTGGAACTCGGCCGCATGGACGCGGGCAGCGCCGCCGCCCTGCGCGAGCGGCTGCCGCCGCTGGCGTCGCTGAGCGACCTGGTGGACCTGTCCGAGGATGCGCGATCCGAGCATTACCAGATCGCGCTGCAGGCTGCCGCGCAGGACCGCTCCATCGACGGCGTGCTGGCCATTCACTCGCCCAAGGCGGGCAGCGACGGCGTGGCCGCGGCGCAGGCGGTGGCGCAGATGCGCCGCCAGTTCGGCAAGCCGCTGCTGGCCTGCTGGATGGGCGACTCCACCACCGAGCCGGCACGCGCCGCGCTGCGCGCCGCCGACATTCCCAGTTTCCGCACCCCGGAGGCGGCGGTGGGCGCCTTCGGCAACATCTCCACCTTCTACCGCAACCAGCAGCTGCTGCAGCAGACCCCGCCGCCGCTCAGCGACCTGCGCCCGCCCGATGTGGAATGCGCGCGCCTGGTCATCGAGGGCGTGCTGGCGGAGCGGCGCACCGTGCTCACCGAGATGGAGTCCAAGGCGCTGCTGTCGGCCTTCCACATCCCGGTCACCCACGCGGCGCTGGCCCGCAGCGGCAACGAGGCCATGCTCCTGGCCAGCCAGATGGGCTTTCCGGTGGCGATGAAAATCGACTCGCCCGACATCAGCCACAAGTCCGACGTGCAGGGCGTGGCGCTCGACGTTTCCAGCGGCGCGCAGGCGCGCGACACCTACGACGAGATGATGCGCACGGTGGCGCGCCTGCAGCCCGGCGCGCGCATCCACGGCGTGACCGTGCAGAAGATGGCTGCCGCGCGGCGCGGGCGCGAGGTGTTCGTCGGCATGGTCACCGACGACCCCTTCGGGCCGGTGATCGTGTTCGGCGCCGGGGGCGTGCTGGTCGAACTCATGCGCGACCGCGCGATGGAGCTGCCGCCGCTGAACCCCTTCCTGGCCCGCCACATGATCGAGCGCACCCGCGTGGCCGAGACCCTGGGGGCCTGGCGCGGTGCCCCGCCGGCCAGCCTGGAGGCGCTGGAGCAGCTCCTGCTGCGCGTCTCCGAGATGGTCTGCGAGCTGCCCCAGCTGCGCGAAATGGACATCAACCCGGTGATCGTCGACGAACATGGCGCCGTGGCGGTGGACGCGCGCATCGTGGTCGACGGCGGGCAACTGGCCATGGCCGGCAGCTCCGACCGCTACCGCCACCTGGCCATCCTGCCCTACCCGGCGCGCTTCGAACAGGTGCAGCCGCTGCCCGGCGGCGGCGAATATCTGCTGCGCCCGGTGCGTCCGGGTGACGGCGCGCTGCTGCAGCAGCTGGTGCAGAACCTGTCGCCGGAAAGCCGCTACTTCCGCTTCGTATCGTCGCGTGCCGAGCTACCTCCGTCGATGCTGGCGCGCTTCACGCTGATCGACTATGACCGGGAAATGGCGCTGGCGGCCGTGGTGCACGAGACCGATTCCGCGGCACCCGACGCCGCGGCCCACGAGCGCATCATCGGCGTGTCGCGCTACATCACCAACCCGGACCGCAGCAGTTGCGAGTTCTCGCTGGTGGTGGCCGACGAGTGGAACGGCAAGGGCATCGGCTCGCGCCTGATGCAAGGCATCATGGACATCGCGCGCGAGCGCGGGCTCAAGACCATGGAAGGGCTTGTGCTGAGCAACAACCCCGCCATGCTCAAGCTCATGCGCGGGCTGGGATTCGCGGTCGAGGCCTACCCCGAGGACCCGGACTTCCGGCTCGTGCGCCACGCCCTCTAGCGGGCGCGGGGGCGCCCTGTACAGGGCATCGCGCGCGGGCGTGATGCGGGCATGAGCCTGTGGTGAGGCCGGGCCGCGCGGCCTTGCGCGCGGGCCTGGCGTCGACCAGACTGGGCCTTCCCTCCGCGCCCGTCCCCCTCACCGCGCCCATGACTCGCAATGCTTGCCCCGTCCACGCCTTGCGCGCGGCGCTGGCCCTGGCGTTGATCGCCGCGGCCGGCAGCGCATGCCTGCATGCCCGGCCCGCGCAGGCCCGCACGCTGTTCGGCTTGCCTCTGCCACACTGGACCGGTCTGCGCCCCTACGGCACTCCCACGGTTGGACTGCAGGCGCCGAAGTCCTCGGCACAGGGCCGTTGGCCCGGCGATTGCGTGGTTCACCCCGGCCTGCCCGTGGCGAGCCGGCGCGGCCTCTCGCCGGCGCGTATCGACTCCGCCCTGCAGGCCAGCCAGGCCCTGCTCGAGAACAGGGCCGAGGGACGGCGCGACTGCCGCTGATCCGCGCGGCCGGCATTAGCGATGCGCGAGTGCCTCGTTGCGCGCCATCGCGCATGCACCACGCGGTATCGCACGCCGCCGGCTTGCAGCCAGCCATGCTTGCGCGCACAGGACCGGCGAGGCGCCGCGACCCGCGCGCAGCCATCGTGGCGCACGTCGCGCCGGCCCCTCGGCCAACGTGGGAACCTCGGAGGCCCTGCGGCGCTCCCTGAGCCCGATGGGGACTTTGTCACCGCAACGAAGCGGCCTATACCTGCGCCGAATCGCCGCGCAAGCCCGCCGGCGTCCGACCTCGACAAGGACCCTCTCATGACCTCGATCTCCCCGCAGACCCGTCCATCGCCGGACTCCAGACCGCGCATGCTCCAGGCCGCGGGGATCTGGAGCCTGCTGTTCGCGAGCCTGACCGCGATCATCGGCTCCGGCTGGCTGTTCGCCCCCCTCAACGCCGCCAGGCAGGCGGGCCCCGCAAGCGTGTTCTCCTGGCTCATCGGCGCCGTGGCGGTGCTGTTGCTGGCCTTCGTGAACGCCGAGCTGAGCACCGCCTTTCCCCGCATGGGGGCGGCAATCAGCTTTCCCAAGCTCAGCCATGGCGACCTGCTGGCCGTCGTGATGAGCTGGATGGTGCTGCTGGGCTACGCCGGCGTGGGCCCCAGCGAGGTGCTCGCGGTGGTCACCTACGCGAACAACTACATCCCCGGACTGGTGCACTCCCACAGCCATCTGCTCAAGCCCCTGGGTTTCGCGGTCAGCGTGGTGCTGCTGGGCGGCTTCGTGCTCATCAACGCGCTGGGCGTCAAGCTCATGCTGCGCGTGGGCAACACGGTGATGATCTGGAAACTCCTGGTCCCCGCGCTGACGGCCATCGCGCTGCTGTCCATGGCCTTCCACGGCGCCAACTTCCACGCCCGGGGCTTCGCTCCCATGGGCGTCAAGGGCGTGGTCGGCGCCGTCGCCGGCTCGGGCATCGTGTTCAGCTTCCTGGGCTTTCGACAGGCCATCGAACTGTCGGGCGAGGCCCGCAGGCCCCAGCGCGACCTGCCCATCGCCATCGTCGGCTCGGTGCTGGTCGCTGCCCTTCTGTTCATCGTGCTGGAGGTGGCTTTTGTAGGCGCCGTGCGGCCGGGCGACCTCGCCGCGGGCGGGTGGAGCTCGCTGCGGTTCGCCGGCTCCGCGGGCCCCTTCGCCGGCCTGGCGATGCTCGCCGGCATGAGCTGGCTGGCCGCGCTGCTCTACGTGGACGCCGTGGTGTCGCCCGCCGGCACCTCGCTGACCTACATGGGCACGACCGCCCGCGTGATCTATGCCTCGGGCCGGGAAGGCCTGGGCTTTGCCTGGCTGGGCACGCTCAACAGCCGGGGCGTTCCCCGTGCCGGACTGTGGGTCACCTGGATCGCCGGCGTGCTGTTCTTCCTGCCCTTCCCGTCGTGGCAGAAGATCGTCACCTTCCTGTCCTCCGCCATGGTGCTGGGCTACGGCGCCGGCCCGGTGGCCCTCATGACCCTGCGGCGCACCCTGCCGATCTCCCAGTACAAGCGTCCCTTCACCTTGCGCGGCGCCGGGCTGTGGGCGCCCCTGGCCTTCATCATTTCCAACTTCATCATCTACTGGTCGGGGCGGCGCATCGACGATTTCCTGTTCGGAGCCCTGGCGCTGATGTTCCTGGTGTACGCGGCGACCAAGGCCGCGCAGGGCCTGCTCGCCGATCTGGACTGGGCCGGTGCCTGGTGGCTGCTGCCCTACTTTCTCGGCATGTGGGCCATCACCCACTTCGGCCCGCACGACGCGGTGATCCACGGCGTGGGCCTGTACGGCTTCTACACGGGCATGGGCATGGTGGCGCTGCTCAGCCTGGTGGTTCTGTGGCTGGCCGTGCTCAGCGGCCTTCCGGACCCGATGGAAGCCAGGTACGCGATGCGCTCGCGCGAGATGGCGATCGAAGTCGAGTCCGCGCATCGGATCTGAACCCCGTTCCGGCTCACCGGGCGCCCCGGCGCCCGGGGCTCGGAGCCAAATCAACCTATTAAACCGATTGATAAAAGAAAAACAATGCGTTTTACCAATGCATAAACTCCGGGGAGAATGCTCCCCATGAACTCGAACCCTTACGTTTTCAGCTTCCTGCGCGGATCCGGCCCCGCCGCGGCCCTGGGCGTGATACCGGGCCTGGCCTTGTGCGCGGCCGTCACCGCGGCCGCGATGGGCCTGCAGGCGATCGAGACACGCTGGCTCGGCCGTGCCTGGCTGGAGGCACTGGTTCTGGCGATCCTGCTGGGCACCGCCTTGCGCACCCTGTGGGCGCCGGGGCCACGCTGGAGCGCGGGCATCCGCTTCGGCGCCAAGACCCTGCTCGAAGTCGCCGTGGTGCTGCTGGGCGCCACCATCAGCGCGCGCATGATCCTGCAGGCCGGCGTCGGGCTGCTCGCCGGCATCGCGCTGGTCGTGGTGCTGGCCATCGGCGCCAGCTACGCGCTGGGCCGCCTGTTCGGGCTGTCGCATCAGCTGTCCACCCTGATCGCCTGCGGCAACTCCATCTGCGGCAACTCGGCCATCGCCGCGGTCGCCCCGGTGATCGGGGCGCGCGGAGACGACGTCGGCGCCTCCATCGCCTTCACCGCGGTGCTGGGGGTCGCCGTGGTGCTGGGCCTGCCGCTGCTGGCCGCCGCCACCCACATGGACCCGCGCATGTTCGGCGTGTTCGCCGGCATGACGGTCTATGCCGTGCCGCAGGTGCTCGCCGCGACCGCTCCCGTCGGCCAGGTCGCCGCGCAGATCGGCACCTTTGTCAAGCTGGTGCGCGTGCTCATGCTCGGCCCGGTCGTGCTCTCGCTGTCCCTGGCCGCGCGACGCGGCGGCGCGGCGGGCAGGTCGAAGTCGGCCCGGCTTCCCTCCGCGACCCAGCTTCTGCCCTGGTTCATTCTGGGCTTCCTGGCGCTGGTCGCGCTGCGCTCGGCGAAGCTGGTCCCCGCCGCGCTGCTCGCCCCGCTGGCCACCGCCTCGACCTGGCTGACCATCGTGTCCATGGCGGCGCTGGGCCTGGGCGTCGATCTGCGCGCCATCGCCAAGGCGGGGCCGCGGGTCACCGCGGTGGTGTCGCTGTCCCTGGTGGTGCTGGGCCTGGTGTCCTGGACCCTGATCCACGTACTGCACCTGGGCATGCGCTGAATCCTCGCGCATCCACAGCTTCGAGCCACGCGTGTTCTGTAGTAAGGTCGAAGCAAGCGCCCACCGCGACGCAGACCCGAAGCGCCACGCCCCCGATCCATGCCGAAGCTCCCGCCCCGCTTGTTCTTCGTCCTCGCCACCGCCCTGGCGGCCGGCACCGCGCAGGCGGCCACCCTGGAGCAGGTCGATTCGCTGCTGCACGGCGGCCACCTGGTCCAGGCCGACCATGCGATCGCCCAGGTGCTGGCCGCGCAGCCGGACTCGGCCCGTGCCCACTACCTGGATGCGCGCCTGCTGGCCGCCGAGGGCAAATGGCCCCTCGCCGAGGATGAGCTGCAGCGCGCGCGCCGGCTCGACCCCACGCTGGGCTTCGCGCCCGCCTCCCAGGTGCAGGCGCTGGCCCACGAGGTGATCCAGCATCGCTGGAAAAACCCCGCCGGCCTGGCCGGCTATGGCCAGGCCGCGCTGGCGGGCCTGTTCCTCCTGGTCTCGGGCTACCTGGTCTTCGGCATGCTGCGCGGCAGGCGCCAGCCGCCCAAGCCCTGAGCCCGAGCCTGCCCGGGGCGCGCGCCGGGGCCGCGCGCGCGGCGACCGGGCTTCGCCCTACCATCGGCGCATGTCCGCCTCCGCCGTACTCATCCTGCTCGCGGCCACCGTGCTGCTGGTACCCCTGTTCAAGCGCCTGGGGCTGGGCTCGCTGCTGGGCTACCTGATCGCGGGCATCGCGGTGGGGCCCTATGGCCTGCATGTGGTCTCGCGCCCGCAAGCCGTGCTGCACACGGCCGAGCTGGGGGTGACGCTGCTGATGTTCCTCATCGGCCTGGAGCTCAAGCCGGCGCGCCTGTGGGCGCTGCGGCGCCAGGTGTTCGGCCTCGGCCTGATGCAGATGGCAGGCGTGGCGCTGCCGGTCACGGCCCTGGCGGTGCTGGCCGGCCTGGCGCCGCCGGGCGCCGCGCTGGTGGGCGTCGCGCTGGCCATGTCCTCCACCGCCTATGTGCTGCCGCTGCTGGCCGAGCGCGGCGAGCTCACCACCCGCCAGGGGCGCGAGGCCTTCGCCATCCTGCTGTTCCAGGACGTGAGTGTCATTCCCATCCTGGCCTTGCTGTCGGTCTACGGCGGCGCCGGGCGCAGCCCCGGCTGGGCGGCGCTGGCCGCGCTGGCCCTGCTCGCCGTGGCGGGGCGGCCCCTGCTGGCCGCCATGTTCCGCTACGTCGCCCGCTTCGGGCGCGGCAACCGCGAGCTGTTCGCGGCCGCGGCCTTGCTGGGCGCCGTGGGCATCGCCGTGGCCCTGAACGCGGTGGGGCTTTCGGCTTCCCTGGGCGCCTTCCTGGCCGGCGTGCTGCTGGCGGACTCGGAATTCCGCCACGAACTGGAAGCCGCGATCGAGCCCTTCGAGAGCTTGCTGCTGGGCTTGTTCTTCATCGCCGTGGGCATGGGCATCCCCCTGGCCCTGCTGGCAGCGCGCCCCCTGCTCATCGGGGGCCTGGGTGCGGGTATCGTGGTGCTCAAGGCACTCAGCCTGTACGCCGGGCGCCGCGCCGCGGGCGGCGAGCCCGCGGTGGCCCGCCCGCTGGCCGTGCTGCTGGCCTGCGGCGGCGAATTCGCCTTCGTGCTGTTCGCCGCCGCGCGCGGCAGCCTGCTGCGGCCCGAGGTGGCGGACCTGCTCACCGCCGCGGTGGCGCTCAGCCTGGCGCTCGCGCCCCTGGCGGTGATCGCCCATGACCGGCTGCTGCACCCCTGGGCGCGCTCTCGCGAAGCCCCTCCCTTCAGCCCCATCGACGAGCCGGGCCGCCCGGTGGTGATCGCCGGCTTCGGGCGCGTGGGCCAGGTGGTGGGGCGCATGCTCAATGCGCGGGGCGTGCCTTTCACCGCCCTCGACGCGAGCGCCGAGCAGGTCGACTTCGTGCGTCGCTTCGGCAACACCATTTACTACGGCGATGCCAGCCGCCTGTCCCTGCTGCGCGCGGCCGGCGTGGACGGCGCGCGCCTGTTCGTGCTGGCGGTGGACGACGTGGAGTCCAGCGTGAAGATCGCCGAGCTCATGCGCATGCACTTCCCCGCGGTTCCCGTGCTGGCGCGGGCGCGCAATCGCACCCACCTGATGCGTCTGCGCGAGCTGGGCATCCGGCAGGTGCTGCGCGAGACCTGGGGATCCAGCGTGGACATGGGCAAGCAGGCGCTGCACCTGGTGGAGCCGACCCTGGATGTCGAAGCCTTCGCCACCGTGTTTGCCGAGCACGACCTGCGCCTGCTCGAGCGGCAGCAGGCCGTGTACCACGACCAGGCCGCGCTCATCGCGCTGTCCCGCCAGGCCGGGGCGGAACTCGAGGACATCCTGCAGAGCGACGCGCGCCTGCGCCTGCACGACGCGAACGCGAACCCGGGAGCGCGGGCCGCCGCGGCCGAAGCCGATTGAGGCGGCCGAGCGGCGCGGCGGGCCCGCGGCTCAGCCCTCGCGTTCGCAGCGCACCAGGGTCCCGCCCCCTGGGCGCGCCAGCAGGTTCAGCGAAGCGCCGACGATGCGCGCGCGATAGCGCATGATCGACAGGCCCAGATGCCCCCAGGCCGGCGACCCTTGCGGCGGGCCGACACCGTCGTCGCGCACCTGCAGGCGAAAGCCCTGGCCGTGCACCTCCAGGCTCAGCTCGATGCGCGCGGCATGGGCGTGCTTGACGGCATTGGTGAGGGCCTCCTGCGCGATGCGATAGAGGTGGGTCGCGGTGACCTGGTCCAGACCGCTTGCGTCGCCCGCGAAGTCCAGGGTGCAGGGCACGCCGTGGCTTGCGGACAGGCTTTGCGCCATGGCCCGCAGGCTGGCCTGCAGCGACTCGGCATCGATGTGGACCGGCGCGCTGCCATTGGCCAGCGCGCGCGCCTGCGCGAGCGACTGCTCGATCTGCGTGGTCACCTGGCGCAGGGCCTGCAGCACCTGCTCGTCGGCCCCCCCGCGCTCCAGGCGGCGCAGCAGCCCCACCACCATCAGATCGGTGGCCAGCAACTGCTGGCAGATGCCGTCGTGGATCTCGCGGCCGATGCGGGCCTGCTCGGCGGTGCTGATCTCGATGCCCTCGCGCTCCAGCGCGCGGCGCTCGCTGACGTCCTGAAGGATCACGTGCAGCAGCCGGCGCCCCCCCTCGGTCAGGGCCGAGGCCGTGAATTCGATGTCGATTTCCTGCCCGTCCAGGCGCCTCGCCCTGTCCTGCTGCA
>DAIDHU010000031.1 GCA_027451915.1 Thiomonas sp.
CGCGAGCGCGGCGGCCCGCGCCTGCTGCACGTGGTCACGCGCAAGGGCTATGGCTACAAGCTGGCCGAGGCCGATCCCATCACCTACCACGGCCCGGGGCGCTTCGACCCCGCCGTGGGCATCAAGCCCCCGGCGGTGCCGCCGCGTGCCACCTTCGCGCAGGTCTTCGGCCACTGGCTGTGCGACATGGCGCAGGCGGCTTCACGCCTGATGGCCGTGACGCCGGCCATGTGCGAGGGCTCCGGCATGGTGGAGTACGCGGCACGCTTCCCGCAGCGCTATTTCGACGTGGGGATCGCCGAGCAGCACGCGGTCACCTTCGCGGCCGGGCTGGCCTGCGAGGGCCTGCGTCCGGTGGTGGCCATCTATTCGACCTTCCTGCAGCGGGCCTACGACCAGGTGATCCACGACGTGGCGCTGCAGAAGCTGCCGGTGGTGTTCGCCATCGACCGCGCGGGCGTGGTCGGCGCCGACGGCGCCACGCATACGGGTGCGTATGACATCGCGGCACTGCGCTGCCTGCCCGACATGGTGCTGATGGCTCCCAGCGACGAGCTGGAGTGCCGGCGCATGCTGAGCACCGCCTTCGCGATCGACGGCCCCAGCGCGGTGCGCTATCCGCGCGGCGCGGGAATCGGCGCCACGGTGGACCGCGCCGACCTGTCCACCCTGGAAATCGGGCGCGCGCAGCTGCGCCGGCAGGGCCGGGCGCCGGCCGGGCGCCGCCTGGCCATCCTGGCCTTCGGGCCCGTGCTGCACGCGGCGCTGAAGGCGGCCGAGGAGCTCGACGCCACGGTGGTGGACATGCGTTTCATCAAGCCGCTGGACCTGGACATGCTGCAGCGAGTCGCGGCCACCCACGACGCCCTGGTGACGGTGGAGGAGGGCGCCGTGCGCGGCGGCGCCGGCTCGGCCTGCCTGGAGGAATTGCAGCGCCTGGGCTTGCAACTGCCGGTGCTCAACCTGGGCCTGCCCGACACCTGGCTGGAGCACGGCGACCCGGCCCATGTGAGCGCGGCCGCCGGCCTGGATGCCGCCGGGCTGCTGCGCAGCATGCGCGAGCGTTTCGGCTCCCTGCTGGGCCAGGCGGACTCGCCGCGACGCGAGGCCGCGAATTCGTGAGGCCCGGCAGGGCCAAGGCGCACCCGGCCGGGCAGCGCCCGGCGCGCCCGTGCAGGTTCCGCGCGGGGCCGCGATAATCTTGACTATTTCAACGGGTCTTTGCAGGCGATCCAGGCCTCGAGGACCGCAGACACAGGCCGGCGCCCGCCTGCCGGCTCGATCATGAACCAGCCCCACGAACCGATTCCCGACGTCCAGAGTTCCTTCGACCACCGCCGCCTGGCCATCCAGCGCGTGGGCATCAAGGACCTGCGCTACCCGGTGGCCCTTCGCACCGCCGATGGCGGCGTGCAGCACTCGGTGGCCCGGATCGACGCCGACGTGGCCCTGCCGGCCGAGCGCAAGGGCACCCACATGTCGCGTTTCGTGGAAATGCTCGAGGCCGCCGCGGAAACCCCGCTGGACCACGACGTCCTGGGAGAAATGGCGCGTGGCATGGTGCGGCGCCTGGATGCCCAGAGCGGCCGCCTGGCCTTTCGCTTCGTGCTGTTCGTGCGCAAGCTGGCCCCGGTCAGCCGCGTGGCCAGCCGCATGGACTACGAGGCCCAATGGATCGTGCGCATCGAGGGCGGGCACGCGCAGGTCACCGCGGTGGTGCAGGTTCCGGTGAAGGCGCTGTGCCCCTGCTCGAAGGAGATCTCGGAGTATGGCGCGCACAACCAGCGATCGCACATCACCATCCGCGCGGAATTGCGCGAGGCGATGGCGCTGGAGGAGCTGATCCGCATCGCGGAGGAGGAAGCCTCCTGCGAAATCTGGGGCCTGCTCAAGCGCCCGGACGAGAAGTACGTGACCGAGCGCGCCTACGACAATCCGAAGTTCGTCGAGGACCTGGTGCGCGACGTGGCCGCCCGGGTGGCGGCGGAGCCGCGCATCGCGTCCTTCGTGGTGGAGGCGGAGAACTTCGAGTCCATCCACAACCACTCGGCCTACGCCCGCATCGAGGGCTGAAGCCGGCGGGGCCGCGGGCCCCGCGTACCGCGCCCTTGCTCCCCTACTGGCCCGACAGCAGCGCCTTGGCGCGCGCGGAGACCTGGCCCATGTCGGCACGGCCGGCCAGGCGGGTCTTGAGCACAGGCATGAGCTTGCCCAGGTCCTGCGGGGCGCCCAGGCCCAGCTCGGCGATGGCGCCGCGGATCTCGGCGTCCAGCGCCTCGCCGCCCAGGCGGGCCGGCATGTAGGGTTCGAGCACGGCGATTTCCGCGGTCTCGGCGGCGGCCAGGTCGGCGCGGCCGCCAGCCTCGAACTGGCCGATGGCGTCGCGGCGCTGCTTGATCATGCGCTCGATCACGGCGAGCACGGCGGCGTCGTCGAGTTCGATGCGCTCATCGACCTCGCGCTGCTTGACGGCGGCCAGCAGCATGCGGATGGTGCCCAGGCGGGCACTGTCCTTGGCGCGCATCGCCGCCTTCATGTCGTCCTGGATGCGGGTCTTGAGCTGGGACATGGGATCCACCAATGGAAACCGGCGCTGCCTCGCGGCGCGCCGGTCGTGTCGCTTCCTGCGTCGGCAGGGCGCGCCAGGGCGCGCGCTGCCGCAAGGGCCTGGTTCAGTACAGGCGCTTGGGCAGCATGTGGCTGCGGATACGCTTGTAGTGACGCTTGACCGCGGCGGCCTTCTTGCGCTTGCGCTCGGCAGTGGGCTTTTCGTAGAACTGGCGCGCGCGCAGGTCGGTCAGCAGACCGAGCTTTTCGATCGTGCGCTTGAAACGGCGCAGCGCGACGTCGAAGGGTTCGTTCTCTTTAACGCGAATCGTTGTCATTGCAGACGGGTACCTTTGTTCGGGAATTGCGCCCCGCGGCGGCCGAGGCCGACCGGGGCTTTGACGTCGCCGGCCTGTCCGGGCATCGAGACCAGGCCCGTTGCGTGGGTGCAATGCGACGAAAAAACCTTTAAAGTATAACCCATCCACCGCGCCGTGCCCAGGTCGGGGACACATTTTCCCCTGAATCGCCTTGTCCGACGCTGTTCCCTCTCCTGCCCGAGCGCCGCGCCTGCGCGTGCTGGGCATCGAAACCTCCTGCGACGAAACCGGCATCGCCGTCTACGACAGCCGCGACGGCCTGCTGGGGCAGGCCCTGCATTCCCAGATCGCCCTGCATCGGGACTATGGCGGCGTGGTGCCGGAGCTGGCCTCGCGCGACCACATCGCACGCGTGCTTCCCCTGGTGGACGAGGTGCTGGAGCAGGCGCGCCTGGATCTGCGCGATCTCGACGCCATCGCCTACACCCGTGGCCCGGGTCTGGCCGGCGCCCTGCTGGTGGGCGCGGGGGTGGCGGCGGCGCTGGCCATGGCCGCCGATCTGCCGCTGCTGGGGGTGCACCATCTGGAGGGCCACCTGCTGTCGCCGCTGCTGGCGCAGCCCGAGCTGGGCTTTCCCTTTGTCGCGCTGCTGGTCTCGGGAGGGCACACCATGCTGCTGCGGGCCAGCGAGCTGGGGCGCTACGAGCTGATGGGCGAGACCGTCGACGACGCCGCCGGCGAGGCCTTCGACAAGTCGGCCAAGCTGCTGGGCCTGGGTTATCCGGGCGGGCCCGAGCTGGCGCGCCTGGCCGCCCGCGGACGCGCCGGGGCCTTCGAGCTGCCGCGCCCGAAGCTGCATTCGGAGGACCTGGACTTCTCCTTCGCGGGGCTGAAGACGGCGGTGCTCACGCGTGTGCGCCAGCTGGGTGGCGCCGACGGCGCGCCGCCGCCCGAGCAGCAGCGGGCCGACCTGGCCGCGGCCACGCAGGAGGCGATCACCGATGTGCTGGCGGCCAAGGCGGCGGCCGCGCTGCGCCGCAGCGGGCTGCGCACCCTGGTGGTGGCCGGGGGCGTGGGCGCCAACCTGCGCCTGCGCGAAAAACTCGATGCGGCCTGCGCCACGCTGGGCGCGCGGGTGCATTACCCGCCCTTGCAGTGGTGCACCGACAACGGGCCGATGATCGCCTACGCCGCCTGCCGGCGCCTGCAGGCCGGGCTGGCCCGGGCGCGTCACGACTACGCCTTCGACATCCAGCCGCGCTGGGATCTGTCGGAGCTCGGCGTGGATGCGGCGCCCGGCGGCCGGGCCTCGGAGGCCTAGACCTCCCACACCCCCAGGGGCTGGAAATCCTCGGACTCGCCCTTGCTGGCGTGTCCGCGCGAATTGCACACCACGCGGGAGTCGTCGGCGCGGTAGTCGTGCCGGCAATGCAGGTGTCCGTGCAGCCACAGATCGCAGCGCCCGATCATGTCGTCGTAGGCGTTGCAGAAGCTGGCGGTGGCGCCGTTGACCGGGTAGCGGGGATCGGTGCTGCGCAGGCTGGGCGCGAAATGGGTGACCACGACGGTGGCGTCCCAGCGACCCGGATCGCTGCGCGGCAACTGCAACTGCTCGCGCAGCCAGTCGCGGCTGCGCAGCCCTTCCTGGCGCAGCGCCTGCGCGTCCATGGGCTTGCCGTTGCGCACCGAGCGCTGCACCTGCTCGATGAAATAGCGCGCGGCGCGCATGCATTGTTCGCGCCTGGCCTGGCCGAACAGGTCGAAATCGTTCCACAGCGTGGTGCCGACGAAGCGCACCTTCTTCCCGGCCGCCTCCAGCACCAGGGTCTCGCGCTCGAGCATGCGGATGCCGGCGCGCTCGCAGCGCAGGCGCAGCGCCGCGGTGGCGGCGTCGAAGTCGCGCTCGTCGTATTCGTGGTTGCCGGCCACGAACAGCACGGGCACCGGCCAGTCGCGAAATCGCTCCAGGCCCTCGTGGCCGGCATCGATGTCGCCGGCCAGCACGAGCAGGTCGGCGTCGGGGGCGGGTTGGGGGTCGAAGGTCTCGGCTTCGAGGTGCAGGTCGGAAAGCAGTTGCAGGCGCATGTGCGGGGGGGAGCTTGCCGTCGCGGCGCGGCGCGCCGTCGCGGATCGGGCGACAATGTCGTGGTAAATGCTGGTGAGCAAAGCACAGTTTCGGGCTTTGCTTGCGCGGGCGCAAGGCCTGGGGTGGGGCCCGGGCCGCGGGGGCGGGAACAAATGCGCTAAACTGTGCCTTTTTTCACGGC